>CAZKDV010000023.1:0-12165 GCA_964551645.1 uncultured Bacteroidales bacterium
TATATTTTTGGAAGCGAAGAACAAAAAAGAAAATATTTACCTCGTTTAGCCTCTGGCGAAATCATTGGTTGCTTTGGATTAACAGAACCAAATCATGGTTCAGACCCAGGCGGAATGTTATCAAAAATTGAAGACAAAGGAGATTATTATTTATTAAATGGCTCGAAAATGTGGATTACTAACTCAACTATCGCTGATATTGCTATTGTTTGGGCAAGAGATGAACAAGGAATTGTTAGAGGCATGATAGTTGAAAAAGGTTGGGAAGGATTAACAGCACCCGAAACTCACGGAAAACTTTCATTAAGAGCTTCAGTTACAGGAGAACTTGTGTTTGATAATGTAAAAGTACCAAAAGAATATATATTACCCAATATTCAAGGATTAAAAGGACCATTAACTTGTTTGTCATCAGCAAGATATGGCATAGCTTGGGGAGTGATTGGAGCAGCAATGGACTGTTACGATACTGCGGTACGATATTCTCAACAAAGATTACAATTCGGAAAACCTATTGGCAGTTTTCAATTACAACAAAAGAAATTAGCTGAAGCATTAACTGAAATAACAAAAGCTCAATTATTAGCATGGAGACTTGGAACATTAAGAAATGAAGACAAAGCATCTCCGGGACATATTTCTATGGCAAAAAGAAATAATGTTAAAATAGCATTGGACATAGCTCGTGAAATGCGTCAAGTACTCGGAGCTATGGGTATCACTAATGACTTCCCAATTATGAGACACATGATGAATCTTGAATCTGTTATTACTTACGAAGGAACTCATGATGTTCATCTTCTTATTACTGGACAAGAAATAACAGGAATTCCTGCTTATAAATAAATTTTCGTTTTTATTAGGTTTATTTTATAGTAAGTAGTGTACTTGTATGCTACTTACTTTTTTTATGCACTATATTTATTTCTTTTTTTTAGAAAGCATACCTTTAATTTCATTCAGCTTCATTAATGCTTCAATTGGCGTTAATGAGTTAATATCTAACTGCATAAGATCATTTTTAATTTGCACAAGCAGAGGGTCATCTAATTGAACAAAACTTGATACAGGCAATACTTCTTCTGTATTAATTTTCTTTTCTAACTCTACTAAAATTTCATTTGCTCTTTCGATAACAATTTGAGGTATACCGGCCATGCGTGCAACATGTATTCCAAAACTATGCTCACTTCCACCGGATTCTACTTTATGCAAAAAAATTATCTTTTTTTCTACTTCTCTAACTGACACATGAAAATTTTTGCATCTATGCAAATAATATGAAAGCTCATTCAGCTCGTGATAGTGAGTTGCAAATAGTGTTTTTGCCTTAGCAATTGGATGCTCGTGTATATATTCTGTAATAGCCCATGCTATTGAAATTCCGTCATAGGTACTTGTTCCTCTCCCAATTTCGTCAAGCAAGATAAGGCTTCTGTTTGAAATATTGTTCAAAATACTTGCAGTCTCATTCATTTCAACCATAAAAGTTGATTCTCCTGAAGAAATATTATCAGATGCTCCAACCCGTGTAAATATTTTATCAAGAATACTAAGTTCTGCCTTACGAGCAGGAACATAACTCCCAATTTGAGCCATCAAAGAAATTAAAGCCGTTTGTCTTAAAAGAGCTGATTTTCCTGACATATTTGGACCTGTAAGTATAATTATCTGCTGTGTATTATTATCCAAAAACATATCATTCGGAACATATTCTTGTCCTATTGGCATCTGCTGTTCAATAACAGGATGTCGTCCCTCTATAATTTTCAAAGCAAACCCATCTGTTAAAGTAGGACAACAATAATTATTCTTTGTAGCAATAACTGCAAAAGACAACAAACAATCAATTTGTGCCAAAATATTTGCATTTTTCTGTATTGGGTGAATATACTCTAAAGTGCTTACTATTAAATTTTGAAATAGTTCAAGTTCTAAGCTCAATATTTTTTCTTCAGCACCTAAAATCTTTTCCTCATAAGTCTTAAGTTCAGCAGTAATATAGCGTTCTGCATTTGTCAAAGTTTGCTTTCGTGTCCAATCATCGGGAACTTTATTCTTATGACTATTTGTTACTTCAAGGTAATAGCCAAAAACATTATTAAATCCTATTTTTAAAGACGGAATGCCCGTCCTTGCAGCCTCTCTCTGCTGAATACCTACTAAATAATCTTTGCCTTCAAAGGAAATATTACGCAATTCATCTAATTCTTCCGAAACTCCCTTTGATATGATATTTCCTTTAGTAGTTGTTGCAGGCGGATCATCAATTAGCGAATCAAATAGTTTTTGCATTATTACATTACATGGGTCAATTGATGCTGCCCAGTCTTGTAAAATTGAATTTTCACTATTTGAAAGTATGTCTTTAACAACAGAAGTTCTTTCCAACGCTCTTGCTAATTGCATCAACTCTCGTGGACTAACCTTGTTTACAGTAACTTTTGAAATTAATCGTTCAAGGTCAGATATTTGCTTTAATTCACAAATAATTGAATCTGCAATATCCTGATTTTCAATAAAATAACCAACAACGGATTGTCTTTGTTCTATTTGCTTTTTATCAATAAGAGGCAAAAGCAACCAACGCTTCAATAATCGTCCTCCCATTGGTGTTGTTGTAGAATCAATAACTTGTAGTAAACTTGTAGCATTTTGATGTGGAGAAGAAATAAGTTCAAGATTTCTGATAGTAAAATGATCCATCCATACAAAATCATTTTGCTCAATCCTTGTTATTTTTGAAATATGTCCAGTTTTACTATTTTGCGTTTCTGATAAATAATGCAAACAAGCTCCTGCTGCAACAATGCCTATATTCATCTCTTCAATCCCGAAACCTTTCAGCGTTTTCGTCTGAAACTGTGCAAGCAATTTCTCATATCCGAAGTCGAAAGTAAATACCCAATCATCAAAAGTAAATATATAAAACTTAGTTCCAAACAACTGTACAAACATTTCTTTATTGTTTTTTCTAACAATTACTTCGCTCGGACGAAGGGTTTGTAAAAGTTTCTCTGTGTATTCCTTATCTCCTTGTGCAACAAAAAATTCGCCAGTAGAAACATCAAGTAAGGCAAGACCAAACACATTTTTGTCAATATGTACACTTGCAAGAAAATTGTTTGTTTTGTGTTCGAGTACTTGCTCACTAAATGAAATACCGGGCGTTACAATTTCTGTGATTCCTCGTTTTACAATTGTTTTTGCTTGTTTGGGATCTTCAAGTTGTTCGCAAATTGCAACTCTATATCCTGCTTTTACTAATTTTGGCAAATATGTATCTAAGGCATGGTGTGGAAATCCGGCCAAATCTACATAAGAAGCAGCTCCATTAGCTCGTTTGGTTAAAACAATACCAAGTGCATTTGCTGTTTTAACAGCATCTTCTTCAAATGTTTCATAAAAATCTCCAACCCTAAATAACAATAAAGCATCTGGATGTTTAGCTTTAACAGAATAATATTGTTTCATTAAGGGTGTTAAAACTGCACTCACTATAATTATTTTTGAAAGATTTCAAAATTAAGATTTTTTTCCAGATAAAGACATAAGATTTGCAATATGTCAATATTCTCAATTAATCTTATAAAAGCTAATGTATTGTTTAAGTTACAATAAATACATTATTTAGCGTATGCAACTGCTCTTGTTTCGCGTATTACAGTAATTTTAATTTGTCCTGGGTATGTCATTTCATCTTGTATTTTTTTAGATATATCTAATGACAACTGCGTAATTTGTGCATCTGAAATTTGCTCTGCTCCAACAATAACTCTAAGTTCGCGACCAGCTTGAATTGCATAAGTTTTCAAAACGCCGGGATAATTAAGAGCAATAGCTTCCAAATCTTTCAATCTAGTTATATATGACTCAACAATTTCGCGTCTTGCTCCAGGTCTTGCTCCAGAAATAGCATCACAAGCTTGAACAATAGGTGCAATAAGCGTTTCCATTTCAATGTCTTCATGGTGGGCTCCAATTGCATTAATAATTTCATGATGTTCTTTAAATTTTTCGGCAAGTTTCATTCCAATAGCTGCATGAGGAGCTTCTGGCTCATTATCTGGCACTTTACCTATATCATGTAGCAAACCTGCTCGTTTTGCAAGTTTAGTGTTTAAACCTAATTCGGCAGCCATAATTCCAGATAAATTTGCAACCTCAATTGAGTGTTCAAGAAGGTTTTGTCCGTATGAACTTCTATACTTCATTTTTCCAATTAAACGAACAAGCTCGTGGTGCATATTATGAATTCCTAAGTCAATAAGTGTTTTTTTGCCAGTATTAAGAATTTCTTGTTCAAGTTGTTTTTTAGTTTTATTAACAACTTCTTCAATTCGTGCAGGGTGAATTCTGCCATCGGCAACGAGTTGTTGAAGCGACAAACGAGCTATTTCCCTTCTAAGTGGGTCAAAACTGGATAAAATGATAGTTTCAGGAGTATCGTCAATAATTATTTCGACTTCGGTTGCTGCTTCTAATGCTCTAATATTTCGCCCTTCGCGACCAATGATTCTTCCTTTAATCTCATCATTCTCAATAGGAAAAGTTGAGACAGTATTTTCAATAGTATGTTCGGAAGCTGTACGCTGAATTGTTTCAATAATTATCTTTCTTGATTCGGCATGTGCTGTAATTTTTGCTTCCTCAATTGTATCTCTAATGTATGAAGCAGCTTCGATTTGTGCGTCAGTTTTTAATGACTCAACAAGTTGTTTTTTTGCTTCCAATGCAGAAAGATTAGATATTTTCTCAAGCATCTCAATTTGCTTATTATGTTGTTTTTCTATTTCTAACTCTCGTTTATACAACGCATCTTTTTGAGTATTAATATTTTCCTGAAGTTTTTGTACTTCTTTATTCTTTTTGTTCAAATCTTCAGTTCGCTGATTTAATGACATTTCTTTTTGTTTAATGCGATTTTCAGCTACATTAATTTCTTTGTTTTTTTCATTTACATGTTTTTCATGTTCGCTTTTTAAGTGTAAAAAATGTTCCTTAGCTTGCAACATTTTATCTTTTTTAAGCATCTCTGCTTCACTTTGAGCTTCTTTAATGATTTGTTGCGATCTTTTTTTAATGGCTTTTTTCAAAATAACATAACCAACAAATAAGCCAACAATTAATCCAATGATTCCCGGTAAGTAATATTCTAACATAATTAGTCTCTATTTAAAATAATTAATAAATAGAAGCACTAAAAAATTAAAAAAAATTGTTAAACTAATGAATTATCAAGCAGCTTGTCTATTTCATTTAATGTTTGTCCTAATGAGTTGTCAATATAGGTAGTTTTTTTTTCAAGTTTGTGCATACTTGTAGTATTCATTAATGCTGCTACTGCAACAACATCTTGCCTATCTTTGAAAGCATATTTAGAAGCCATGTCTTGAATTTGTTTATTTATATACTCAGCGGCTATTCTAACACCTTCTTCTTCTTCGGGAAGAACAGATAGAGTATATTTTCGTTCTGCTAAAAAAACAGATATTTGCAACTTTTCTTGTGACATAACTAGTTATTGCTTAAATATGCTATACATTTGTCAATCTCTCTTATGTATTCATTAATTAACAATTTCATTTTTTTTGAATCTTTACTAAAATGAATAGAATTGGATATTTCAAGAATTTTAATTTGCTTTATAGCTTGTTCAAGCTCTTTCTTTAATTCCCTATTTTCATTCAATAATGACTCATATTTTTCAGTTACTTCTGATAAATTTACTTCTAAATTTTCTTTCTTTTTTAGCAGTTGTCTGAGCTTATACTCAATTCCAGACACTAATAAAGAAAGATCCTCCATAACATAAAAATATCAGTTTACAAAATTACAAAAAATTTTTAGATGTATAATTTAAATAATTTGAGCTAAAAAACTGAATTTTACTAATTTAACTGATTAAGGATGTTTAAATCAACAATTAGCAAATCTATTAGTCATAAGAATTTTTGTCCCCAAAAAGTATGTTTACACCGTAATGAATATTAAAATATTTAGTGTTTTTAGGAACTGAAAATGTTTTAGAAAAATTATCTCCCCAATTAAACTTTTTCATAAAAATTGGCAAATTATCCGTTGTAATATAAAACTGTGTTTTTCCAAACCGAGTAGCAAGCACAAATCCAAAATTATCATACTTTCGGTTACTTATGCTATAGCTGGCTCCAAGTGTTAAAATTTTACCAATTTTTGTTGTATATCCAAGACTTAATGATGTGTGTAGTGCTTCAAGGTAAAACTGATTTCGTACAAGAACGCTCAATCTGTTATTTTTGTTTATGTCATAAAACAAATGAAAGTTTATATAAGTATTTAGAGGTGTCCGATATGTTTCATAAAGAGTATCAACTTTAAAAATTGCAGATAAAGTATCAATAAAGTTATTAACCCTATCAAGTAAATTTGTTGTATCGCCGTCTTTTCCGAAGAAAAAATCTGTAAAATTTGCTCCTTCAAATGTAAACTTACTATCTGGATTAACACTTTTAAATCTTTTTGTTCCTGATGTCCAGTCAATATATCCTAAATCAATCACACTAGCCCCTAATGACAAACGATGTGTTAAATTAAAACTTGCTCCAAAATCAAAAGCTAATCCTTTATTTTTCATTTGCGTAGCATAATCAATAATTGAATGATAATTGCTAAAATCTAATGAAGAACCAGGCATAGTAGCATAAGCATCAATATCTGCAGAAAGGGTTAAATAATCTTTTTTTGTTTCGGCTATTATGCTTACATCTGACTTTTTTATATGAATATTAGCCAATCCTTGCAAATATTTGGCATGTGCTCCGAAAGTAAATCTATCGTTGAATCTAAAAGCATATCCAAGTATATATTCATTATACCATGTGAAATTCAATCCCGTTTTCGTAAAATTGATATTTGCATCTAAATCATTTATTGATTGTGAAGCTCTATTTAAAAAATCAACCAAGTTTTTTGGATAACCAAATCTAGAGTACATTTTATTTGTTATTCCTAAATTAAAATAATGCTTTTTTCCAACTTTTAAACCAAAAGACAATAAATCAATTGAAGAATTAAGATTAATAAAACTTCGTTTGGGCAAATTTTCTACCATCTTTTCGCTATTGATGATAAGATTTGTATCCACAACATCCAAAATATTATGCAAATGAAATCCTGTATGCCCAACTCCAAAATACATTGATGATAAAATAGGAATACCAAAGTGTACTTTTGGGTCAGGTAGCATAATGGGATTTGTAAAATTTGATTGTGGAATTGAGCTACATGAAAACAATGTTAAATCTTGTTGAGAATAGCTGACTTTTGCAAACAATGTAGCAATTATATATGTCGCTATAAGTATATTTTTTTTCATACCACTACTTATTTATGATTTTTAATATCAAAAGTATAAATTTAACCTATTGTGCATTTGAAAAACAAATAAAAAATTGTTCAATTTCAAGAAATAATTCGGATATTTGTCTGATAATCAATTAAATAAATTTTGCAACCTACTTTATTCAAAACTACGAAATTATTTTGGAAAATATATCAAAAAATTTAAGTTTCTTTTGAGTTTACGCAAACAAAAACATTTACTTTTCTATAACATTAAATATCAAAATATTATCAAGCGAAGTTGCAATAAATAATTTGTTTAATTGCTTATTGTAATAAAAATCAGCTGTATTGCTTGATAGTTGTTCAAATTCATTATTCACTAATCCGTCTTTATTTATTAAATAATAATTTCTTCCGTCTGAGGAAAACACTATAATCATAGGTCCATAGGGAGAGTTCTCAATATAATATGCCTTTCTTCCAATATTATTTGCAATATCATATTCTATCAATTTTTCTCCTGACGTATCTAAAACTGTCAATTTACCTCTATCAATAAATATATAGTCAGGAATATTGTCGCCTGTAATATCATTATACATAAAAACATGACCGCTGCTATATGTTCCTATTGTTTTCAATGTATATGAACCATCTGTATTTATCTCAACTATTTGCCCATCTTGGGTTGTTGAAACTAAGCATTTGCATTGTTTTTGTCCAAGATAAATTTTTGAATAACTGTTTAATTCAAGATCTTTTATTTCAAACTGCTTTACTCCTCTTCTTGATATTCCATACACACCGCTATTAATATCTTTGAGAATAATTACATCTGAGTTATTTACAACAAAATGTTTGATTGAGTCTAAGATTGTAGTTTTAAATTGTGGACTTGCCCATCCTCTTGGAGTTTCGCCTTTCAAATTAAGATTATAAATAGTATTATCAATTCCTGCAAACATCAATCTATAGTTCTTATTGTTTTCATAATCAAATATTGCAATTGGAGTTGAAGCCTTTTGTGGTAGTTTAATAGGAAAGGCTTCAAGTTGTTTTCCTAATCTATCAATCGAAAAAATATGGTTTTCGCTATTGAAAACATATTGATACTTGCCATTTTTGTATGTATCAACAGAAAAAACTCTACTAATAGGTTTTTCTGGGATTGGCAGTTTCCACAAAACCTCGCCCCTGTCTGTCAACAAATACATTTGATTAAATGAATCAAAAATAACAATATATGGATGCAATAAGTCAGCTCCTTTAACAAACCACGGTCCTGCAGCAATTGGAGCCTCAATTTTTGTTTCCCAACCATCAGCAAACTCATCTTGAACATCAGTGTTTCTATATATTGAAATATTCGATAAAAACAATTGATTTGAACGAGAAAATTGTATTCCTAATGAAGCAATATTATTTAATTCATCTATATTATTCTTCAATAATTCTGAATATTTATTATTAACAAAACTTCCAAACTTATTTTTCAAAACTCGAGGTGAACAATACAAAAACACATTTGCATCACTTGATAATTGTTGAGAAAATTCTTGATATATTAAGTTGTTTGCTAAACTCCTGCCTGCAATCATAGTGTTCAAATATTCAATTAAACCTTGCTTTGAAGTGCTAATAACAATACTTTGTTGAAAAACTGTTACAAATGTATTATCTAAATGACGAAAAATATTTCCGAATAAGTCAAAAAACACATATTCTGATGGTATTTGAATAATTTTATACCCTCTATATGATACTGTATCAACTGTTTTTCGCTCATATTGCGCTGTTGAAATGCAAATATCAATCAACTTTTGTTCTACAACCTTTTCATCTGTAATTTTTATCAGTCCAAAATTATCTATCCTATCTAACATTTGTCTATTTGGCACCGAAAACAACATCAATTGCTTATCAATGTATGGAAATATATAATCTTTAACATTGCTAATTCCTGTTTTTTGGTCAATATTATCAAGCATTTCTTCATAATTCAATTGCCTTGCCTCAACTGATAAAGCAGACAAATTTTCTCTTAATTGCTCATAATCATCAAAACCCAAATACAAAAAAAACAAAGTTCCATTAGGAACATTTTCAACTAAAGAAATCTTTTGTTTTGAAGAGTTATTAAAAATATCCAACCATTGACTATTTTCTTGATTAGTAGTAGTTAAACCTGTAAAATTAATTTTGTCTCCATTTGCATTGATATCGAATGTACTCCATTGTGCAAAATAGTTTAAAAAAGCTAATTCTTGAAGTACTTTGTCTGACAAAACCGAATGTGCAAAGCGATATAAAAACTGATTATTAACAAAAATATTTGCCGGACTGTCCTTTCCGCAAGTTTCAAACAACTTCATAAAAAGAGTATCTTTGAAAATATTATTTTGCGTTTCGGACATGCTTAATGCGCTTTCTGTTAATTGTTTTGAATGACTAAAAATAACAACTCCATTTTTAACAGAAAGATAATAAGGCTCTTGTATTGAGTCAAAAGAAAATTTGAAAATATTGTCTTTACTATTTTTACTTGCTTCTTGTTCAAATAAAAATATGTTAGATGATAAAAAATTTATCACCTTATTTTCATGCGAAGGATGAGGTAGCTGCAAAAGGAATAAAGTTTCAAACTCTCCTTCTCGCACAAAATGAGAACTGATAAATAATTGATTTGAATGCCATAAGTTGTGAATATCTTTATTTTGAGATAAAACCGAATCAACTATTTTTAATTCTCTACGAATATTATCTCCTGAAAATAAATTTTCAAAATCAAGCCACGCCTCATTTTGTATTAATAAACTCTGAAAATTTGAAAAATCATTAACTTTTATTAAAGTGAAAACATTTGAAGGTAGAAAATTTAATGGGTCTTTAGATTGTTCTCTGCATGACAAATAATAGCGTATTCCAAAAAACAATAAAAGCACAATAATAATAGCAATAAGAGAAATTTTAGTCCATTTGTTTTGAATAAAATTCTTAAATCTAAATACCATTTTGCAACTCCTTGTGATTATAATTTAACAATCCAAAATTACATATTATTATTTTTATGAATCTTTTTTTTAAAATGAATCTGCTCTAAGTAATACTAAAGCTCTAACATTCAATTGACAAAAATAATTTTTATTATTAAGAAATTAGAATTAAACAGCAAACACTACAACAATAAATAAATTGTTCAATTTCCCGAAGAAATTCGGATATTCATCAAATTCTAATAATTTAAACTTATTGCTATGAGCTATAATGACTCAGGCAATATGGCCAGTGGCGGTTTGCGGGCTTCGTCACTATCCACCGTTACGAACCTTGATGCGGGGTAGTGCATTTCAAATTTGCATTTTTCCTGCCATTGGCTATATTGTGTGTTAGGAGCCGGCATTGTTTTTTACTCATGTATCGGTATCGTGAAGTGAAAAGCGGTTCCTTTTCCCGGTGTGCTTTCTGTCCAGATTCTTCCCCCTTCACACTCAATATTTTTTTTGCACAGGTACAGTCCTATCCCCATTCCTGTTTCGATATTTGTCCAATTGACTACCTCCGGCTGTTCAAATATTCTTTCTACTTTTTCGGGGGGGATCCCCGCCCCGTTGTCCGTTACTGTTATTATTAATTCTCCGTTATGTTTTGTGGCTTTCATCCGTACCTCTCCTCTCTGTGGCATGTGTTTTACTGCATTTCCCACAATGTTTCTTAAAAGGGTTTTTATCAAGTTTTTGTTGGCACATATTTTTAGTTCTAATCCCTCCGTAACTATTATTTCCACCTGATTTTCCCTTGCCATATTTTCCTGTTCGGCAATGATTTCGGAGAAAATCTGCGCTATGTTTATTTTCTCTTTTTTGTCGGTTTCAGAATGCCATTGGACAAATGATGCCATGAGTTTTGCTGTTAGCAATGCCTGCTGTTCCACGATATTCAGGAATTGGTCAAGTTTTTTATCATGATATTTTTGTGCAACTTCTTTAGCCAATCCTGAAAATCCAACCACGGCATTTAGCGGTGTCCTTAAATCGTGTACCATGATGTCTAAAATCTGTTTTTGTTTATTGCCTTTACTTTTATTTTTCCCGTTTCCTCTCATTATTTTATTCTTTATGAGTAGGGGATTTATTCGCTTGCCCCTAACGCGGTTCATAACCATGGCTTCAAACTCTTTGTCTTTAAGCCCTTTGGAAAAGCAACCTCCAACGCCATAAAAATACTTAATTACCTTTTGCTGTTCAGCATTCCGACCTTTCAGATCATTTTTTAAATCATTTTTATTCATAAAAATTGTTTTAAGTGCCATACTAGCCCTAAGTTTGGCGATTATAAAAAAAGAAGCGTGGGACTATAACTACATTCGCAGTTGAGGTATCGCCAGACACCCACGCATACAAATAAGTTAGCCCACGCCTTTGGCATGAACGTATCACTTATTATCCCTGTATGCGTTTCAAACTGGCGATTTTCAACTGCAAGAATAAAAGCTAATGCTTCTATGTTTTTATTTTAAAATATTTTAAGTCATAACTATTGTTTATTTATTTCAAGTTCAAAAGTATTAAAAAATTAGTAAATATCAATTTTCATCTTTAGACGTTTACAAAATTGCACTCTTTGGCAAGTTTTGGTCTGTGTGTCAACTCTTACGGCTTGCCAGTACAATGTGGGTCGGCTCTTAAAAATAAAAAATATGTGTCAGTAAAAAATAAAACTTTTTCGGGTCAGCAGGTGTGGTTAGTAGTCAATCCGATTTGTCTTACTTTTCTGTCTTTGTATGTTGTCTTGTCAATTTTCATGCCGCTGTCTTTTTTTAGACTTGCTTGTAATGACTCG
>CAZKDV010000023.1:12175-27148 GCA_964551645.1 uncultured Bacteroidales bacterium
CCCTTCGGGCTTTCCACCTAACATTTAATTTACAAAGCAAATATAAAACTTTTGTAAATACAATCTATATGTTTTTCATAAAATAAATTTAACATAAATACACAATAGGTAATATTTGTATTTTTGTAAAAAAACAAATCATTATGAAAAGATTATTTTTGTTGAAAATTATGTGTCTTTATGCTTTTTTTGCTTTTACTCAATCAACAGATATACCTATTAATGAAGACACTGGATTGATTACATGGCAAGAGGTAGTTAATCAAGACGGAAGCCCTCAAGTGCTGTATAAAAGAGCTATAGAGTGGATAAACTCATACTTCCCAAATCCTCATAATGTTACAAAAATTCGCGATGAAGTGAATGGCAGGATAATTATTAACCATAGCATAAAAACAAACAATATAATTAATGGTGAAGAAATTGCATCAAATACTATTGTTAATTATGTTTTAAGAATTGAGTTTAAAGAAAACAGATACAGATATACATTTACCGAATTTACAATGAGAGCAAGTTCTAAGTTTCCTCTTGAAAAGTGGTTAGACACAACTCATCAATCATATCAAGCTGTTTGGGCAGACTATCTTGTGCAAGTTGAGCAAAATATTCAATACACCATAGAAAGTATGAAAGAAGGAATGAAAGAAAAAATAGTTAAAGAAGATATTTGGTAATTTCTAAATTTTCTCTCCCCTACTCCACTTTGTCAATGCCTCATTATGAAAATCAAAATTTGATATATGAACTAATGTTGATTTTTTATCAATTTCAATTTTCCCTAAATTATGCTGTTCAAAAAACTGTGATGGATTTTTCGTAACACAATTTAAAACTTTCCAAAAAGGCAATTTATAATAATCTTGAAACAGAAACATTTCTTGCACAATTGACATTAAAGAATTTGATGCTTGCCCGTCTGTCCCTAAAACTACTCTTTTTATATGCTTTTCTAAAATATTTGCTGAAATCATTCTGTTTTCAATAAAAAGATTTGATGTTGGGCAAATGCAAAACCAACTGTTAATTAACAACTTATCTAACAATTCAAGCATTTTAACATCAATATAAATCGCATGGATGAACAAGACTTTACCTCTGTATGGATTTTTTGACAACAATCGGGCTAAACACTCAGAAATTGTTTCAATATTTTCTTTTGCAGCTATTTGCTTATTATTCAACCGATTAGATATATCATAAGAAATTTGCTTGGGGTGTAATTCTTTATATGATTCCATAAAGTGAACACTCATAAAATTTTCATTATCAACAATATAATCTAATACTAAAATCATTAACTCATCAGATAGAGAATAAAAAGAATGTGGTGTCAATGAAGAAAAAAGATTTTTTAAATTAAACGATTTCTTTTTTTCTAAGCCGTCTAAAAAAAAATTCCGACTTTCTTTTTTGCTTACTCCAAAAAGTTCTAAAAAAGTATGATAATTGATTTCCGATTCTATTTTTTGTTCAATTGTTAAAACTGAATTTGAAATATCCGCACAAAAAATAATTCCTTCTTTTGCCATCATTTTATCAACTTGTGCAATATCATTTTTGCTATAATTCCAATTTTCATCAGCAGTATAAGAACGAAGTTGATATATAAAATCTGTCAAATCTTCAACTTTTTCTATGTTCATTCCTGAATGTTCCAAATGGCAATGAGAATTAAACAAACCCGGAACAATTATACCATCGTAGATTTCAGTTGGATTGATGGTGTTTTTATCTACAAAGCCTTTAACTAATCCGCTTTCGTCAACTAAAACACATGTATTTGTGTGTGGTTTGTCCGATATTCCATCAAAAATATAAGGAGCAAAAATAACTCGTTTCACTTTTTTTCCACAAAATAAAGTAAAATTTAATAATTTTGGAAAAAAGACTAAACAAATGACTATTGAAGATGTAAAACAAGCAATAAGAAATGTTCCCGACTTTCCTAAACAAGGAATAATGTTCAAGGATATTACAACAGCTTTGAAAAATCCTAAAATGTTTGCTTTTATAGTTGATACTTTATATGAAAACTTTAAGGATTTCGGAATTACAAAAATTGCATGTGTTGAATCAAGAGGATTTATTGTTGGTGGAGCTTTAGCTTATAGATTGAGAGCTGGCTTTATTCCCATTAGAAAACCGGGAAAACTTCCTGCCAAAAAATATTCAATTGAATACGAACTTGAATACGGTCTTGACAAATTAGAAGTACACAAAGATGCATTTTGTCAAGAAGATATTGTCCTTATACACGACGATTTATTAGCAACTGGGGGCACTGCCAATGCTACATATAAGTTGTTAAAGCAATTTCCTGTTAAAACTGTATATTTTTCTTTCTTATGTGAGCTTTTATTTTTAGAAGGAAAGAAGAAACTATCACAAGAAGTACCTGCATATAGTTTAATTTCGTTTTAGTTTTAACATCTCAAACTTTACTCTTCAAAAGGAGTAAAGCGAAACTTATTAATTCTTACTTGGTATTGCTTTTTGAAAGAAAACATTTTTTCATATTTCCACAAATTAATATGCACATTTTCATAGGCTGGATATAAATGATATGTATCTATTTCAGGAAACACATACTGCATATACGGTTCATGCTTTTCAATCTCTGACATTGGAACATTATAAGCACAAAACACAATTTTATCTGGATACCATTGAAAAACATGAGTACTAACTCCATTATTAGTTGAAAAATGAAATCTAAATCTTTTAAATTGCTCATCTGCATTATGAACTACATATTGTGTATTGTAGTTATTACTAACACCCCACTTAGAAAACTCAATGTCTATCTCATTAAACATGGTTTCCATTGTTTTGTCATAGGTAAAAAGCCCAAAAACAATGTTTTTATTTAAGGTTTGCAAGTCTGCATCTATTTCAAATATATATGTGCCATATCCAAAAGACTCTTTGGTGTGAACTTCAGCACAATGCCACTTTGATTTGTATCTTGTTATTTGCAAAACCAATTGATTACTACTATTCACAAACACATTTTCAGTTGTAGCAGAAAAAATGTTATTCCCGGGGCCTACCCTGCTTTCAGAACTATTTTTCACAACCCATTCATAACCCGAAAAAGAAATTATTCTTTGAGAAAATCCAAAAGACATAATGTTTAACAATAAAAAAAATAAAATTATTCTACCGAACTTCATTGTGTATATAATTATGTTGCAAATATATACATAATCTCTGTATTGAAAGAGTATTAAACGCACTCAATAAAATCTAAAATTATTCGTAACTTCGTATATTTTTAATGCAAAAAAATAAAAACCATCTATGGAAGGAGTTATTGAAAAACTTAAATATTTTATCAGAAGGTATCACCTTACTTTGTTAGCACACAATATTTTATTTTTTGCGATAATAATATTGCTTACTCTAAGTTTTTTTGCTTTTGTTGAATACACTTTTTGGTTAAATACTCCTGCACGAAAATCCCTTTTTATCATTGTTCTGCTTATTTTATTTATTGCTGGCATCTTTCAATTTCTTTTGCCGTTTATTAATATTTTGCGATTTAAGAAAACCATTAATGACAAACAAGCAGCGGACATTATCGGAAAGTTTTTTCCTGAAATCCAAGACAAATTTCGCAACTTTTTGGAACTCAAAGAATTATCTAATGTTTCACGTGAAAAGCAACAATTGCTTATTGCTGCAATTGAGCAAAAAGCTAATGAAATACAGCCTTACAAATTTACAAAAGCAATAAATTACAAACCTCTTAAAAAAATTATCTTTGCAATAGGAATTATATTTTCTGCTCTACTCCTACTTACTTTCACATATCCCGAAATAACCTTACAGCCTATTGAGCGAATTGTCAACTATAATAATTCTTATACAAAACCTGCTCCTTTTGAATTTATCCTCAAAACCGAAATATTATCAGGAATTCAAGGAGAATCTGTTTCATTTGAGCTATTGCTAAACGGAACTAAACTGCCCGCAGAAGCACACATACAGATAAATGATAATATATATCCAATGCGAAAAATATCCAATACTGAGTTTTTATACACTGTGCAACAACTTAAATCTAATTTTACATTTAGATTTTTAGCCAATGGTTATTTTTCAAAAAAATATTACTTTTCTGTTAGCTCAAAACCTACTATCCTATCTTTTCAAACTATGATTTCATATCCTGCATACATTAAAAAGACAAATGAAACTGTTCAAAACACAACAAACTTTTTAATTCCTGAAAATACTCAACTAAATTGGGCTTTTATTGGACAAGATATTGACTCTATTGAAATCATAAAAAATGATAAAAAAACCATTATTGCACCTCAATCGCTCAAAAAAAACTTATTTGCTTTTTCAGAAATATATAAGCAAAATACTACTTTAAAAATTATTCCATTTAATGAACATAAGCTAAAACACGATACCTTAACAGTTTTTGTAGAAGTTATACCCGACATATATCCATCTATTCAGGTTTTTGAAATTAATGATTCTATAATGCTCAATCGAACTTATTTTAGAGGACTTATTTCTGATGATTACGGATTTTCTGCTCTTAATTTTTACATAAAAAAGCAATCATCTGACAAATTTGAAAAATACTCAATACCATACACTCCATACTTAATTAATCAGGAATTTTTCTATATGTTTGATTTTTCAGTTATTGACGAATGGAGAACATCAACAATTGAATACTATTTTGAAGTTACAGATAATGATAATTTAAATGGATTTAAAAGAACAAAAACAACAACACGCTTCTTTACTTATCCAGACACTGAGGAACTACAAGAGGCTTATTCTCAAAAGCAACAGCAATTACAAGAAAATTTAAGCTCAACAATGAAATCTGTTCAAGATATTCAAGATGAAATTAAACAAGTTAAAATGGATATGCTAAACAAAAAATCATTGTCTTGGGACGATAAAACTCGTATAGAGCAATTGATTGAAAAACAAAAACATATTGAAGAACAAATTGAAAAAATGAGTCAAGATAATTTAGACAAAAATTTATTTGAAGAATTAATGAAAGATTTACCTCAAGATTTACTCGAAAAACAAAAAAAATTAGAAGAATTATTCAATCAAATTTTTGATGAAGAAACTAAGGAAATGCTCCAAAAACTGCAAGAAATGCTTTTTGAAATGAATAGAGAAAATATTATGGAGCAACTGAATAAAATACAAAACAGAACCGAAGAAATAAGTCGTGAATTGGATAGAAATCTTGAACTATTTAAGCAATTAGAATTTGAAAAAAAGATGAATGATATGCTTGAAAAACTTGAGGAAACTAAGGAAAATCTGGACAACCTAGCAAATAAAACAAAAGACAATCCTAAAGACGAAAATTTATTATCCGAGCAAAATAAAATAAACAAAGAATTTGAGGAAATTCAGGAAAAATTATCCGAATTGAAGCAAGAAAGCAAAGAATTATCAGAACCTATGCCATTCCCTGACACTTCGGAACTAGAACAAGAAATATCAGACGCTTTGGAAAAGGCGAAACAAGAATTGTCGAAAAATAAAAATTCAAATGCTCAACAAAATCAGAAAAAAGGTGCTGAAAAAATGGAACAGCTTTCAAACAAGATACAATCGTCAATGGATCAGTACATGGAAGAAACACTTGGAGAAGATATTGATAATTTAAAACGGATATTAAAAAACTTAATCCATCTTTCATTTTTTCAAGAAGAAATCATTAATTCAGCATATAATATCAATAGATTAGACCCAAGATATGCTCAAATACTTGGCAATCAGAAAAAATTAAATTCAAGATTTCAAATTGTTGAAGATTCTCTACATGCCCTTAGCAAACGCCAAATAGCAATACAATCAGTTGTTACAAAAGATTTGAATAAAATAAAGCAATTGTCTGGAAAAATTGATGGATTTCTTGAAAAAGGAGCTATTACTTTGGCAAGAATTGAACAACAATATTTAATGCAATCGGCTAATAACTTAGCCCTATTGCTAATAGAAGCCTT
Source organism: uncultured Bacteroidales bacterium (assembly GCA_964551645.1). Taxonomy (GTDB): domain Bacteria; phylum Bacteroidota; class Bacteroidia; order Bacteroidales; family DTU049; genus CAZKDV01. Next base: position 18,178 of record CAZKDV010000023.1, read on the forward strand.
ACAAGAAATGAATAATGAAATGGCTATGCAAAGCAGTGGAGAAGGAGGTAATTGTAAGATGAAATCAAAAGGAAGTGGACAACCAAACAAAGCATCTGCCAAATCAATGAGACAGTTGCAAGAACAACTTAATCAACAAATGGAAAAAATGATGCAGCAAATGAAAGGAGGAGGGCAACCCTCTTCATCACAAATGAGTGAACAATTTGCTAAGATGGCAGCAATGCAAGAAGCAATAAGACAACAAGTGCAAGAATATAAAGAAATGATGTTAAAAAACGGTGAAGGAAACTTAAAAGAACTAAACGAAATATTGCAAGAAATGGAGAAAACCGAAAAAGATCTTGTTAATAAACGACTAAATACTCAAATGATGGAAAGACAAAAAGATATTCTGGTAAGATTGTTAGAATCAGAAAAAGGAGAAATGACAAGAGAAAAAGAAGAAAAAAGAACATCTAAAACAGCAAAATTTATAAATAATAGTAACCTTGAAGAAGTTTTTCAGTATAATAGAAAAAAAGAAAGTACGGACGAAATGATAAAATATATACCACCAGTTTATAACTCATTTTACCGACAAAAAGTAAATCAATTTATTATCCTATTATCTGATTAGTATATGAAACAACTCAACTCTCGTATAGTTATTAAAAGCCATATTTCGCAATTCTATAAACTTGAGCAATTCGTTGATAATATTAGCGATAATTACAACATTATACACTCTTTTTTCTCCAATATTACTGCTGTTCTAATTGAACTAGTAGAAAATGCTATTGTACATGGAAACAAAAATGAAAAAGAAAAGGATATAATAATAGAATTTGAAAAATATGAGCAATACATTATTTTCTCTATAAGCGACCAAGGAAATGGATTTAATTATGAAATCGAAATGGAAAAAGTAATTCAAATAGACGAAAAGATGGGAACAGGCTTATTTCTTGCCAAAATCCTTAGCGATAATATCGAATTTGAAAATAATGGTCGCACAATTAGAGTAATGTTTGATTTATCCTCAGCTAATGAGCAGCTTAACCAAGTTAGATGGAAAGTAATGTCTGATGTTCAAGTTGAACAAAAAAAGTCCCACCATGAACTATAATGTTACAGACATTTCTTTTACTTATGAAGTTGCAGACTTTAAAATTGAAAATGAACCGCTTGTACGCCAATGGATTGAGTATTTATTAATTAATAGATACAAAATATCAAACTATATTTTAAACTTTATATTTGTTTCAATTGAACAAATTATCGAATTAAACAAGACTTACATAAATCACGAGTATGAAACAGATGTAATTTCTTTTGATTTTAGCGAGGATTTTAATGTTTTTGGAGGAGATATTTTTATTTGTCCAGAAGTAGTAAAAACAAATGCTGAAGAATACAAAGAAAATTTTGAAGTAGAGCTTAAAAGAGTGATGATACATGGCATTTTACACTTTATTGGATATAATGATATTGATGAATTAACGATAGATGAAATGAGGAAACAAGAAAATATTTGCCTCAGTTTATACCTTAAATAGTACAAATATTCACTTTTTAGTCTTTTATTTCCAAAAATTATTTATTACTAACTTTGCAAACTCAATATTAACTGATGGATGCGTTATTTACAAATTACGATGTAATTGTTGTAGGTGGTGGACATGCTGGTTGTGAAGCATCATACGCTGCGGCTAAGATGGGTTGTAAAGTATTGCTTATCACTCAACATTTAAGTCTTGTTGCAATGATGTCATGCAATCCTTCAATGGGAGGAATAGGAAAGGGGCAAATTATTCGTGAAATTGATGCCTTAGGCGGGCAAACTGCTATTATTACTGACAAATCGATGATACAATTCAGAATGCTAAATAAGTCTAAAGGTCCTGCCATGTGGAGTCCTCGCTCTCAAAACGACAGAAGTCTATTTAGTATTTTATGGAAACAAACTCTGGAAAAGGAAAAAAATATAGATTTTTGGCAAGATACAGTTACAGATATTATAGTTGAAAACAACACCGTTATAGGGGTTAATACTGCACTTCAATTAAAATTATACTCAAAAACAATTATTATAACCGCAGGAACTTTTCTTTCTGGGAAAATACATATTGGTGAATATTCAGATATTGGAGGTAGAATTGGAGAATCTAATGCAGTAGGACTAACTGCTTCGCTTCAAAAACATGGCATTGAATCATTAAAACTCAAAACTGGCACTTCTTTGCGTATTGATGGAAGAACAATAGATTTTAACAAAATAACCGAACAAAAAGGAGATGAGAACATTCAAAGATTTTCATTTACAAACACCTCAATACCGCAAAAACAATTAAGTTGCTATTTAACATATACGAATCAAAAAGTACATGATATTTTGAAACTCGGATTTGGCAAAAGCCCAATGTTTACAGGAAGAATTCAGGGTACGGGTCCAAGATATTGTCCGTCAATAGAAGATAAAATTGAGAGATTTCATGAAAAAACTTCTCATCAATTATTTTTAGAACCTGAAGGTTGGAATACTGTTGAATATTACATCAATGGTTTTTCATCATCTTTGCCATTAGATATTCAAATAAAAGCACTTCATTCGATTTCTGGTTTAGAAAATGCAAAAGTACTTAGACCGGGTTATGCAATTGAATATGATTATTTTCCGCCAACCCAATTAAAGTACACTCTTGAGTCATCGCTTATCCAAAATTTATATTTCGCCGGACAAGTAAATGGAACAACAGGATATGAAGAAGCTGCTGCACAAGGACTAATAGCTGGCATCAATGCTTCTGCAAGTATTTTAGGGAAAGACAAATTAGTGCTATCTCGCAATAATAGTTATATTGGAGTATTAATTGATGACTTAGTGAGTAAAGGAGTTGACGAGCCATATAGAATGTTTACTTCAAGAGCAGAATATCGTTTATTACTTAGACAATCAAATGCAGATTTTAGACTTACTCCAATTGGTTATTATTACAATTTAATCAATGATGAGCGTTACAATCAAGTAAAGAATAAATATAGAATAATTGAAGATATTATACAAAAGTCAAAACAAACTTCGGTTTTACCTCAACAAATAAATCCATACTTTGAATCTATTTCATCTCCACCTATTGTCCAAAAATGCAAACTTCATCAGTTAATTTTAAGAAATGAAGTAAAATTATCAGAAATAATAAATCACAATTTTCTTGAAATTCCATCAGAAGAAAGCTTTATAGATGAATCAAGTATTATTGAAGAAGCTGAAATACAGATTAAGTACAACTCATATATAGAAAGAGAGCAAGAAATATCAAACAAACTAACTCGCTTAGAATCTATCACTCTCAAACCTGACTTTGATTATAGAAAACTACAATCTATATCTTTTGAAGGAAGGGAGAAACTAAGCAAACACAAACCTGAAAACATTGGACAAGCCTCTCGGCTACCCGGAGTTACCCCAGCAGACATAAATGCACTTTTAATTTACCTTAAAAGATAATGTTTCACATGGAACATTATACAACCAATTGATTATAAATTATTTAGCTATTTAGAGCTTTGTCTATTCGTTCAATATAATCAAGAGAGTCATCAATATAAAATTGTAATTCTGGTATATGTCTCAATTGATTTCTAACTCTTTTTCCTAATAAAAATCTTATTTCGGTTTTTGCTTTATTGAAACTATTTACAATTTCATCTTTTTTCTCAACTCCAAACACGCTCAAATGAATTCTTGCTAAAGACAAATCTGGTGTAATTCTTACCATCGTTGCAGTTACTAAGGCTTTACTACACAGATGATTAACTTCTTTCAATAACATATCAGATATTTCTTGTTGTAGTAAAATAGAAATTTTTTTCTGTCTAATAGTTTCCATCGCAATCAGTTTGTAATTATGCACAAAATTACACAATTTTTAACTTTTGTTCTTACTATCTTGCTAAATACTTAAATTTGCAAAAAAAAATCAATATGCACACACAACAATTAAGCGAACAGGAAATTTTAAGGCGAGAAGCACTAAAAGACTTAAAAAAATACAATATAAATCCATATCCTGCTGATGAATTTAAAGTTACAACTACAGCAAAAGAAATATTAACAAAATTTGAACAAAATACTGAACAATTTCAAAACATTACAATAGCTGGAAGAATTATGAGTCGTCGCATCATGGGAGCAGCTTCTTTCGTTGAAATTCTTGATAGCAGTAGCCGTATTCAACTTTACATAAAAAGAGATGATATTTGCCCTACGGAAGATAAAAGTCTCTATAACGAAGTATTTAAACGACATCTTGACATAGGAGATATTATTGGCGTTTCTGGCTTTGTTTTTATTACAAAAATGGGCGAAATATCCATACATGTTCAATCATTAACAATTTTGAGCAAATCCTTGCGCCCGCTACCCATAGTTAAAGAAAAAGACGGAAAAATTTATGACGCATTCACTAATCCTGAGCAACGCTATAGAGACCGTTCTACTGATTTAATTGTGAACGAACAAGTGCGAGATATTTTCATCAAACGCACAAAACTAATGCAAACTATGAGAAACTATTTAAACAACAAAGGATACCTTGAAGTTGAAACTCCAATATTACAACCTATTTATGGTGGTGCAGCTGCTCGTCCTTTTGTTACTTATCATAATACTTTGGATATGACTTTATATTTACGCATTGCTAATGAGTTATATCTAAAAAGGCTAATTGTTGGTGGATTCGATGGTGTTTATGAATTTTCTAAAGATTTTAGAAATGAAGGAATGAGCAGATTTCACAATCCTGAATTTACTCAAATGGAGCTATATGTTGCTTACAAAGACTATTATTGGATGATGGAGCTTGTTGAAGAAATGGTTGAAAATATTGCTTTAGAATTGCATGGAACAACCGAACTGCCAGTAGGAGGGCATACAATCAATTTTAAACGCCCTTGGAAACGATATACTATGCGTGATGCAATACTCGAATACACAAATATTGATATTTACGAGCTAAACGAATCAGAATTGAAAATAAAAGCCAAAGAGTTAAAATTAGAAATTGACGATAGCATGGGAAAAGGTAAAATTATTGATGAGATATTTGGTGAATTTGTAGAATCAAAACTAATACAACCAACTTTTATAATGGATTATCCCATTGAAATGTCTCCACTTGCAAAAAAACATAGAAATATTGAAGGTATAGTTGAGAGATTTGAAGCAATTTGTAATGGAAAAGAACTATGTAATGCTTATTCAGAGCTGAATGACCCTATTGACCAAAGAATGAGATTTGAAGAACAACTAAAACTCAAAGAAAGGGGAGATGACGAAGCAATGGTGATGGACGAAGATTTTCTTAAATCACTAGAACTCGGAATGCCCCCAACTGCAGGACTTGGGATTGGAATTGATAGATTGGCTATGATTATGACTAATTCACCTTCTATACAAGAAGTTATTTTCTTTCCACAAATGCGCCCCGAAAAGAAGGCAAATATTGAAAATCACTCTGAAGAATTTATATCTATCGGAATACCACAAGAAATAATACCAATGCTAAATACATTGAATATCAATACACTAAACGATTTAAAGATAATCAAACCCAACAAACTATTCAATGATTTATGTGGAATTAGGAAAAAAACGAAATCGGCTATAGATGTTCCAAATAGCGATATAATTGCACAATGGATTGAAAAAATTGAGTAGTAATGTTTTAAATAGGAAGCTCAAAATTAGATATGTAAAACCAAATTTTATTTTGTAATTTTACAACATAACCTAATAAAATATAAAAATCATGTTCACTTTGCCACCTCTACCTTATTCTGAGCATGCTCTTGCTCCAGTTATTTCAGCAAAAACAATTGCCGTTCATTACGGGAAACACCATCAAGCGTATTTAGATAATTTGAACAAATTACTATCCGGATCTGGCTTTGAAGAAAAGACACTTGAAGAAATAATTCTTAATGCAACAGGTGGTATTTTCAATAATGCTGCACAAGTATGGAATCATACTTTTTATTGGAATTGCCTAAAACCTAGCGGTTCAAAGTCAAAAAATGAAGTTATTAAAGCAATTGAAAAGGATTTTTCCTCTTTTGAACAATTTATTGAAGATTTTAGTAAAGCCGCCTTAACTCTCTTCGGTTCTGGCTGGGCATGGCTTGTTAAAGACAAAACTGGAAAATTAAGTATTGTTCAAGAAAGTAATGCAGGAAATCCAATGACTCAAGGATTAACTCCTTTATTAACTTGTGATGTGTGGGAACACGCTTATTATTTAGATAAACAAAATAGAAGGGCAGATTATATCAAAGAATTTTGGACAATAGTAAATTGGAATTTTGTTAACGAACAATATTTAAAATAAGCTATATAACAAATATTCGGAAAATTAGAGCTATTCCAAATAATACTAAAGAAATTCCAACCGCTCTGTTTAAATACAATTGTTTTCGAGCATTTAAATATTTCTTGATTTTTAAGCCTATATAGCTTTTTAAAATATCAAGACTAAAAACTGTTAATACAGTTCCTGAGAAAAAGGTAATTATAGTAATTTTTAATAAATCTATAGTAACTTGCTGACTCAGCAAAGACACAGCTCCAGTCCAAAATATCCATAATGAAGGATTTGCAATATTTAATAAAAAACCTTTGCCTATATATGTAAGCATGTTTGTATTTGAAGTTTTAATATTTAACTTTTGTTTTAACATTTCAGGTTTTTTCAAAAAGGTATAAACACCAAACATTATCAATATGCAACCTCCAGCTATTCCTAATAATTCTTGATTATTTCCAAAATTAATTATATGAGAGATACCTAAGAAAGATAAAGCAATCAATGCAATGTCGCTCAAAGAAATACCCACAGCAATATATAAAGCACTTTTAAATCCTCTATCAATGCTTGTTTGAATAATTGCAAAAAAAGCAGGTCCAAGTGTAATACTCAATATCAAACCCAAAAGGACTCCACCAAAAAAGGTATTAATCATACTATATTTACTTTATACTATTTAAAAAATTCTCCCATTCTCCAATTTGCTTACCTTTTAAAACTCTTGGAAATTTATGCTGTCCACCTTCTTTTCCCTTATGTTTCATATATTCATAAAATACTTTATTTGATAAAGCAACAACCTTCACTTGTGTAATAGCTGCTAATCTTTCAACTCTATAATCGTCATTAAGTATTTTAAGATATTCATCAATTTTTTTTGCAATCATTTCTGTATCTACCTCACTTTCCACACCTATCCACCACTTATGTGCAAACATTGAATCTTGAGGTATTCCTGCTATCGCATATTCTTTTATACCCAAATTATATTCATTTTCAAGCATTTCAACTGCTCTGTCCATGTTTTCAACAGACAAGTGTTCGCCACATATATTCAAATAATGCTTAGTTCTTCCAACAATTTGTATTTGATATTTTGAAACAGATTTAAATTTAATTACATCTCCTATTAAATATCTCCAAGCACCGGCAACTGTCGAAATTAATAAAGCATACTCAACACCTTCTTGAACCTCATCAATAGTAATTGTTTCAGGTTCATCAATCAAATTACCGTCACTATCAAAATTATCATCATTAAAAGGTATAAATTCGTAAAATAAACCATTATCAAGTACCATTTGCATTGCACTATTATCAGGCTCATTTTGATAAGCAATAAAGCCCTCTGAAGCAAGATATGTTTCAATATAAATTAAAGGCTTTCCTATGAGTTTTTTAAAACTTTGAGCATAAGGAGCAAATGACACACCTCCATGACAAAAAATGGTTAAATTAGGCCATATATCATGTATATTATTTACATTATATTTTTCAATTATTCTCTCCATTAATAGTTGCAACCAAGCTGGAACACCAACAATTGCACCAATATCCCAATCTTTAGCTTTATCAATAATTTCTTCGAGTTTTGTATTCCAATCTCGTTCTTTGCTAATTCTTTTACCCGGTTTATAGTGGTGTTGAAACCAAAATGGAATATTTCCGGTAGTTATCCCTGATAAATCGCCTTCATAATATGTTCCGTTATATTGTAAGTGTGTACTTCCACCAAGCATTAAAATTCCTTTCTCAAAAAAATCTTTAGATAAATCATATTGAGCTAGCGAAAAAATTTGTCTAACGCTAGTTTTTTTAACAGCCTTTAACATATCTTGAGTAATTGGTATATGTTTACTTGATGCTTCGCTGGTTCCCGAACTAAGTGCAAAATATTTTACTTTTTCTGGCCATGAAACATAAGATTCTCCACTTAAAGCACGATACCACCACTCATTGTACATTTTTGTATAATCAAAAATAGGTACATTTTGTTTAAAAGAATAAATAATATTTTTACTTTTTAATATTTTATCAAACTTATATGCTTCGCCAAATGAAGTAATTTGTGCTTTTTTTAATAATTTAATTAAAACTTTTTTTTGAACTTTAATAGGATTTAATTTTTTTCTACTTTTAGGTAGTTTGGTGTTAATCTCTAAAGCTCTTTTTAGTATCGAACCTACAATAGGCATAAAATTTTTTGATTAATTAAAACATAAAATAAGCCCACTATATCACATAACAGCAAGCTAATCAACACTCTATACTAGTTAAACTAAATTTAATCTACTAAATAAATCTTTTCTATATAATCCACCGATAGGGATAACTTTCATTTTCCCTTCAATAACTAAGTCTGGATATTTTATTGAAAATATTTTATCTAAACGCACTATAAATGAGCGATGCACACGAACAAAATCTTTTTCAGGTAATATTTTTACCATTTCTTTCATAGTTGAATGAGTAGTGTAGATATTGTCTGATGTGTTAATTACAACATAATCTTTAAGTGCTTCAACAAAATAAATATCAGAAAATCTTATTTTATTCAATCTATAATCAGCTCGAACAAAAATACTATCTGGCTCATCTTTTCTAATAGCTATTGATTGAAACATATC
>CAZKDV010000024.1:0-25684 GCA_964551645.1 uncultured Bacteroidales bacterium
TTCAACATTTTTTTTACAAATATAAATCTTTTTTGAATTTTAGCAAATTTTTTTTTACTTGTCAATTGTCAAATTTATTGTCAATCTATTTTTTTGAACTCAGCATACTTTATATTTTAAAACTCAATTCCCTTTCTTGCCACTACTCCCTCATTATAGTAATGTTTTATTTCTCTCATTTCAGTTATTAAATCTGAAATATCGTATAATTCCTTAGTAGCATATCTACCTGTAATAATAATTTCTGTTTCTTCGGGTTTTGATTTCAAAACAGAAAGAACATTTTGCATATCTAACAGCTTGTAATATAAAGCAATAGTTAGTTCGTCAAGTATTACAAGATCATATTTGCCTGAAAGGATATTTCTTTTTTCTTGCGATTATTTTCGTATTTACACTTGGTAATTTTTCGGACGCTCTGATATTGGTAAAAACCACCGAAACGGGTATCAACAAGGTTTTTATTCCGTTTATTTATATGATTTTTAATATGGTATCTGTATTTTTTGCCATACCCATTGGAAAACTGTCTGACAAAATTGGGCGAGATCGGTTGATTATTCTTGGATTTTTGATTTTTGCCGTTACCTTTTTTATGTTCGGAAAATTTAACAGTATTTCTGTTTTCATTGGTTTGTTTGCAATGTATGGACTTTACAGCACATTGGTTGACGGCAGTCAGAAAGCGATGATTTCAGATATTGTAAGCAAATATTTGCGGGGAACGGGTTACGGTATTTATCACGCTGTTCTCGGAATTACGCTCTTACCTGCAAGTCTGATTGCAGGATTGTTGTACGATAATGTAGGTTCTAATGCACCATTTTACTTCGGCTCGATAATGGCATTAATAGCCACTGTGTTAATGGTCGTTTTTGCAATCACAAACAAGAAAACTAATCAAGCAAAAGAAAATTGAGAAAGCATATAAGAAAAATGTACTACCCATAACGAGTCAGACATTAAATTCATTGCAATAGCTCCAAATTAATCAATACTGATGAATATCCGAATTTCTTCGTGAAATTGAGTAAATTTTCATTTATTGCTCAAATTGCTTAAGTGGGGATTTTATTGCTTTTTTTAGCTGAAACAACTAAAAATATGTGCGTTAAAGCGAATCAAAAAGTTGAAAAAAGAAAATTACAAAAAAGCAACGAAAACTTTAAAACTTACAGTAAAAAAAGGCTGTCGCATTTACGAGACAGCCCCTTCAAAACAAAAATTGATATAATTATTTCAAATTTAATTTTTTAGCGATTGCTTTGGGAACAGCATTTTTATGCAACATAATATCAGTGGTTTTATACAAAACAAATGCTTTAGAAGCAAAGAAATATCCGTCATAAGGATTATTTACATCCCAAGAGTTTTTAATTTTATAAAATTTATTTCCATTTTGGTCTTTGTAAATACCGTGCATAATCATTCCGTGATCGTCAGTAGTTGTGTAATTGTCAAATCCTTCTTGTCTATTTTCTTGTGTGATTTCTTTTTCTTGTATTGGTTTATCAAAACTATACATTTCTTTATCTTTTTCGGCTTGAGTAAGTTTTTCCCACCTTTCTCTTTCTGTGCCAGCCATATCATCAACTTTCAATTCGGGAACAATAGCAACGCCATTTCTCCATGAAAAACCTTTTTCGCTAACATCGCTTGCCCAAGCAATTGGATAGTCGTTATTTATTGCATAATCAATAATTTCTTCCAATTCATTCAATGGAACATTATATGATTCACCATGTAACCAGTTATCAGGAATTTCAAGAATAAATGAAGTATAAAATGGATGATGCGTAAATGAAGTAAACTCGACATAATCATCAGGATTTAAACCGATAGAAGCTGCATAAGACTTAGGAGTATATTCTTTACCTTTATATGTAAACTTTTCGGGAACTGGACCAAAGTAAGTATCAAGAATAGCATTATAGCCTTGAAGCCATACGGGAGATAATTGTTTATTAGCATTTTTAATTACTGCATCTGCGTATGCTTTAAGAACAGCATCAAGTTCGCCATGTTCATGATTGCTTGTGCCATATTGCAGACCTGAATAAACTTCTTCGGGAACAATTCCATATTTTTTAATTATATGAGTTACATCGTGAAAAGCACCACCAGCCGAAAAATTAATGCTTCCGTGAAAGCGAACATAGCGAATTGCTTTTTCAAGATAAGTGTATCTTACAATAAACATATCTGACAAAATATGCTCACCTTTTCCCATTCTCAACACTTCTGCTTCAAGCATACCCAAGCCTGAAAAACTCCAACATGTACCTGATTTGTATTGGTTTTTAACAGGAGTTGCAGGAACATCTTTAACTTTAGTAAATTCATAACCTTTTGTACTTTCTGTCTGAGCAGAAACACTCATTACAACAAACATAACAAGTGATAATAGAATAACTAGTCTTTGTTTCATTTTAAAATTATTTTAAATTAATATTTTTGCAAAGTTACAAAAAAACATATATTACACAATGTTTCTTAAATTCAGACAAATAGCCTATACCTAAGAACAGCACATAGAAATATAAAAAAAACAAAAATTATTTTTGAATAGCTATGGTTTCAACTTCAAATGGATTAGTCAAATATTGTTTTACGGCACATTGATTGGCGCTTAAAATAACTGCATCTTTGTATTTACTAGGAAAACTTTCAGGAAGTGCAATTTCAATAACAACTTTTTCTATTCTCCTTAATTCTCGATTATATTCAATTTTTTGTGTCATCTCAATACCATCGGTATCAATATTTCTGCCATCGCAAAATGCTTTAACATAATAACCTGCACAAGTAGCTAATGAAGCCAAAAAAAGAGTGAAAGGTGCTGGTGCTGTGTTATCGCCCATAGGTGCAGGTTGGTCAGTATGAATTGTGAAGCCGTTAACAATTGCATCAACTTTTTTATTTCCTGGGAATGTTACTTTAATATCCATAATTTTACATATTTAATTTATTATATATGTTTGAAAATAGTTTACAAAATTACGAATAATTTCCCACACAAAAACATAAACAATTATTGAAAAAATGGATCAAGTGGTCGAGGGTTAGAAAACGCTGGATTGGTTAAAAAAGTAGTGTCTTGTAATGTATAAAGGAAGTTTTTTAAGTCTTGCTTCTGATAAGGTAAAAGTTGCGCTCCGCCGTCTGATATTTTGTGCATAAGTGGGTGAATATATGGAGACCACACAAGCCCATGACTATAAAAATCAATTACTTCATCAACAGTTTTAAATCTACCATCGTGCATATAAGGAGCTGATGAAAAGATATTTCTCAAACTTGGTGCTTTGTATGCTCCTTTATCTTTCGGATTGGCAGTTATCGCATATCTATCGCGTGAGTCGTCAAAAACATTATCTTTGCCATTATTATAAAACAAATTAGTTGTAAAAAGTGGATTTCCATCTCCACCATGGCAATGAAAACAATCGGCACCTTCTTCGGTTATAAACAAAACAAAGCCATTAAGTTCAGATTGCGAAAGTTGCATTTCTCCCCTTAAGTACTTGTCAAATTTGCTATCTGATGATATTAAAGTTCTAATAAATTGAGCAATTGCTTTACTAATTCTTTCATAAGTAATTTCAGGAGTTCCAAAAGCAGCTTCAAACATTGGAGGATACATAGATATTGAAGAGATTAATTTGACTGTTTTATCAATATTTCCGTCCATTTCATGTGGTGCTGTAATTCCCATCCACACAAGTGTTTCAATATTTTTGCTATGGTATAAAGGATTATTTTCGTACAAAAAATCATTATCTTCATGTATAGAGCCGTTCCACAAATAACCATTTGCATTAAATACAAGATTCATCAAAGGCATAGTTAAATGTGGTGTTGGCACACCACTTAAACCAAAAGGATGTCCTCCGATATATTTTTTATGATTAATGCCTGTTGTAAAAGCATGTTCTTGAATATGACATGTTGCACACGACATCAAGCTATCAGAATGTGTTCTGCCACTCAAGCGACCGTCATAAAACAAATGTCTGCCAAGCAAAACTCCTTCAACTGTGAGTGGATTGTCTTCAGGAATATTTAATTTATTAGGAAAACCCAAAGGAGTTTTTATGTTATAGGGAGTTGTAGTAATCGGCACTAACTCAATAGGTTTTTCTCTTTCGCAAGATAGGAGGAAAACAGATAGTAAAGCAATTAAAAGCCTAAAACGATACATTATTACTGAATTGTTACTTTTTTTATTTTAAAAACCGTTTTGCCATTTTCGCAAGCAATTTTCATTGCCTCTTGATTTTGCATAATAAAGCTACCCCAAACATCAAAATCAAAAATATGAGGATTTTTAAACCATTCTTCAATATTCATAACTAGCGTAATTTGAGTTGTTTTATCTTTTTCGATAATAATATTACTATGCAAAGTAAGATTAAAATAGTTTTGTATAAATCCGACAATTGTACCACTATCAGAATACTCTTGTCCAACACCAAGATGAAAATTGAAAGGCGTTAATTGTGTTTCTGTATCAGGAAGCCATTTTCCGTTAAGTTTTAAATAGTGATAGCCACCTTGCTCGCCACCCAGATGAATGGGCCAAAACATGTCTCTTTCGGGTGGATTTACAAACATATTCGGAATATTCTTTGAAGCAGAAATTCCAAAAGTAAAACTAATTGCTTTATAATTACCTATTGGAATATTATCGGCTAAATCCCAAGTTAAAGTTGATGGAATATCAATATCAACATAATAAATGCTATTATTCTCTTTAATAAACACCTGTTTATCATTTTCATCAATTAAAATTATATCAGAAATAAAATACTGTATCTCATTAATCATCAATTTATTGCCAGCTTCATTTTCATATATTAAGCTATCATACATAATGGGAAGCCCGTCGTAATAATGTTGAAAATTAAACTGTAATTTTCCATAAGTTTCTTCTTTAATAGGATCTTCTTTTTTGCATGAAACTATTAAAATTATTAAAAATATTATGAAAGATATTTTTTGTGTTAATGAACTCTTCATTTTATCTATTGTATTGTAATTAACAAAGATACATCTATTATTTTAATCTATGTGCTATATGAATAAAAACAAAAAATTTTAATTATTTGAAAAAGTTTTAACTTTACAAAAAAAACAAATGATAAAAGTAAAATTACTTTCTAGTAGCAATACCATTCTAAACCAATATATTGCTGAAATAAGGGACTGTAAGGTTCAATCTGACAGTTTACGATTTAGGAGGAATATGGAACGAATAGGTGAAATTTTTGCTTATGAAATTAGTAAAACTATTGATTATCATGATGTTAATGTTGTAACTCCACTTGGAACTTCAAGCATTGCTGTCCCAGTTGAATATCCTATACTTGCACCAATACTTAGGGCAGGCTTGCCATTTCATAATGGTTTTTTGAACTTCTTCGACTATAGTCCTAGTGCATTTGTATCAGCATATCGCAAACATCATAAAGACGGTAAGTTTACAATACAGTTAGAGTACTTATCAAGTCCAGAAATTGACTCCAAAACACTAATAATTATTGATCCTATGATTGCTACAGGCTCATCAATAGTTGTAAGTTATAAAGAATTACTCACAAAAGGAAAGCCTAAGCATACGCATATTGCCACTGTGATAGCCAGCACACAAGGAATTGAGTATGTCAAACGGCATCTTAGCAATGAATCAATAACCATTTGGACAGCAGGTATAGACGAAGAACTCACAGCACAAGCGTATATTGTTCCTGGTTTGGGAGATGCAGGCGATTTATCCTACGGAGGTAAGGAATAAAAAAATATGAAATTAGGTATCTTTGTTGAAAATCTAAAAATTGCATTTACATCAATTCGTTCTTATAAGCTAAGAACTACACTTACTGTTCTTATTATTGCATTTGGAATAATGTCGCTAATAGCTATTTTAACTTCAATTGAGGCTATCAAATATTCTCTTTATTCGAGCTTTTCGCAAATGGGAGCAAATACTTTTACCATAAGCGAACACTCAATATATGTTGAGGAAGGCGGTGAAATGCAAAAATCAAAACCACTTACATTTAAAAATGTTACTGAATTTAAAGAAAAGTATTCTTTTCTTTCACAAGTTAGTATTCATACAATGTTTTCATCTATTGCCACTTTGAAATACGAAACACTAAATACTAACCCAAATATTAGCATTTATGGTATAGATGAAAATTATTTATCAGCTTCGGGATATTCATTATATTCAGGAAGAAACTTTACTAAGCATGAAGTTGAGTCGGGCATGTATCTTATTATTATAGGTAGTAGTATTGCTGACAAATTATTTAGTAATAAAGAAAAAATACTTGGAAAAACTATTCGCATGGGAAATGTGCCTTATCAGGTAGTTGGTGTAATCGAAAAGAAAGGTTCTGCTATGGGATTTTCAACAGATAATAGTGCTTATATCCCATTATTGAATGCTCGAAATTCAAGTCAGCGCAATTTAAATTACTCTATTTCGGTACAAGTTGATGAAACTGAAAATTTAGAAGATGCAATTAATGAAGCTACTCAATTATTAAGACTTATTCGTAAAATAAAATATGGAGATAAAAATGATTTTAATATTTCAAAAAGTAATTCTTTGGCACAAATGCTTATTGACAACATACAATATATAACACTTGCTGCAACTTTGCTTGGTTTTATTACACTTTTTGGAGCTGCCATTGGCTTGATGAATATAATGATGGTAGCCGTAACCGAACGCACAAAAGAAATCGGACTTAGAAAAGCAATAGGTGCAACACCCCTAAAAGTAAAAATGCAATTTCTTGTTGAATCAGTTATAATTGGACAAATTGGAGGTTTGTTTGGCATAGTATTGGGAATAGTAGCGGGTAATGCAATTTCGTTTTTTATTAAAACTCCTTTTATAATCCCTTGGGGCTGGATAATTTTTGGAATAATATTATGTTTTATTGTAGGTATTATGTCGGGTGTAATTCCTGCTGTTAAAGCCTCTAAACTTGACCCCGTTGAAGCATTGAGATATGAATAGAAAAATTACAAAAAATATTCGGTTTTTTACAATAAAACATTGTTTTGCTTTGGCAGTTATACTTCTGTTTCAATCTTGTTCAGCTGTTTATCAAAAACCATTGCTGACTAAAGCGTATATAGAAAATGAATCCGAAGAAGTTTCGAGTTCTGAGCTATCAAAATTTATTAGACAAAAACCAAATAAAAAAATCTTGAAAATTTTTCCGTTTCATTTGAAAGTTTATCAACTTGCCGAAAAACTACCTGACAAACAAAAAAAGAAAAAAGAAAAAATAGATAAAAAAATTACTTCAAAACAAGCATCTCAAAAAGTTGTTGATTTTGGAAAAATGGAAAAGAAAAAGCAACGCACATTGCGAACTTGGCTAATGCAAACAATTGGAGAAGCACCTATTTACTTAGACAGCACATTGATAAATACTTCTAAAAATCAAATGGCTTTATATTTAAAAAGTAATGGTTTTTTTGAATCACAAATTGATTATGAAGTAAAATATTTGAAAAATCAGCAAAAAGCAAAAGTTAAATATATAGTTAAAGCGGGTAAACAACACAATATCAATAATGTTGAATGGGATATTCAGGATAAAGCAATTCGACATATCATAAATAAGAATATAAATGAATCTCCCATAAAAAAAGGAATTGCTTACAACGAAGATTTATTTGATACCGAAAGAGATAAAATTACAGATATATTGCGAAATAACGGATATTATCACTTTTCAAAATCATATATAGTTTTTGAGGCTTATTCAAGTATAGGAAATCATCTAATTGATTTGAAAATTATAATTAAACCATATCTGATTGAAACAAATAAAGAAAATAAAATATTTACTGAAGCCCAACATCCAAGAAGTTTAATTAATGACATCTACTTTTATCCTAATTATAGCTTAAAATATAGCAATATCATAAGCAGTGATACTAGCATGATAGTATATAAAAGAAGAAAGCAGACTAAGCATAATTCTTGTTATTTTGTTTACAATGAGGCATTTAGAGTAAAACCACAAGTGCTTATTGAAAAGCTATTTGTACACAAAAATGATTTGTTCAAAAATAATCAGGCAATAGCTACGCATAATGCTTTGCTTGGGTTAATGAATTATAGAAGCATTAATATGATTTTTAAGGAAAATGAACCCAAATATATCTATTACAATAATTTTTTAGTTCCTAATCTTAACAAATGTTTTTATCAGTTTGGCGTTGACAGTATTTATCTTCAAACACTTGACATGCACATTCATCTTTCGCAAGCCGAACTGCAATCGCTTACAACCGAACTTGAAACAACACATTCGGCAGGAAATTTAGGAGTTTCTGGATATTTGACATATAAAAACAAAAGCATTTTCAAGGGAGCTGAAATTTTAAGTTTTAGGCTTAAAGGAGCCTTAGAAGTGCAGCATGCAATTAGCGAAAGCAAAGAAACACAAGCAAAAGCTTCATCTCTACAAAAATTACCGTTTAACACTATAGAAACAGGATTTGAATCACAATTGGCAGTCCCACGGTTTTTGCTCCCTTATGCAAATAAACTTTTTACTCAAAAAAATGAGCCTACAACTTCTTTTTCGCTCGGTATATTTTTTCAAGAACGACCTGACTACATCAGATATATAAGTAATGTTTCAATTTCGTATGACTGGAACGAATCCAAGCTAAAACGGCATTCAATAAGTCCTTTTTTAAACTTAGTAAACATTACTCCCGACTCAAGTTTTGCAGCACGAATTGAGCAACTTTCAAAACCATTACAAACGAGCTATAAAAACCACTTAATAAACGGACTTAAATACACATATACTTTTTCAAATCAATCAGTAGAAAAAAATTATTCGTTTATACGAACTAATATTGAATCGGCAGGTTTTGTGAACAGATTAGGTGCTGTATATTTTGCAGGTGCTAAATCGCAACAAACATATCATATTTTTGGAATTCGTTTTGCACAATACATAAAGGGCGATATGGATTATAGAACTTATTTTCAATTTAGTTCAAAACAATCACTTGTAATCAGACAGTTTTTCGGAATAGGTGTTCCTTATGGCAATATAGATGTTTTACCGTTCGACAAGCGATATAGTGCAGGTGGTTCAAACGACATTAGGGCATGGAAATATCGTTCGCTCGGACCGGGTGCTTATTCAGATAACTTACTTTTTGATAAAACTGGAGATATTTCATATATCGGAAATATTGAATATAGATTTCCTATTTATAGTTTGTTACATTCTGCAATATTTATTGACTATGGCAATGTGTGGACACTTAAAAAATATGAAGACTTTCCCGGTGGGCATTTTTCAATTTCCGATTTCTATAAGCAATTGGCTGTCGGAACAGGCTTGGGATTGCGACTAAACTTTGGCTTTTTCATTATTCGTTTTGATATTGGTTTACCATTATACGACCCATCATTGGATGAAAGCAATAGATGGTTAGGACTAAATGAAGCACGCAAGCAAAGTAATGTGAATTTTGGAATAGGATACCCATTTTAACAGTTTTGCCTGAGTTTTAATAAACGGCAAATTACTCAATAGAAAAAAATAAGGTATGAAATTCGAACTATTTTTTACAAATAAAGATATTACGCCATGGAGGAAATGGTTTTTTTAAAGTAAATACTGAATAAAATATGCGTTTGAGATATATTAATTCCTGTTAGAGACTTTTTTAACTCAACTGATGTTCGCCATTTTGCACCATAACAAAGCCGTTAAACTGTTCAAAGATAATGCAATAACCGATATTTTCAAACAGATAAACAGAAATTAATGAATAAAAATAATATTATAGAAACACAAATTGAACCTTTATTAGATTATTTTAAGCAAATAATACCGCTAAACAAGGAAGAAAAAAAGTTTGTTATTGATAGTTTTCAGCCTCGACTTTATCGCAAACGACAATATATTTTACAAGAAGGCGACATTTGCGAATATTTTAATTTTGTAGTGCGTGGTTGTCTCCGAATGTATGCTATTGATGACAAAGGAAATACACACATTATTCAGTTTGCTTACGAAAATTGGTGGATTTGCGATATGGATAGTTTCTATAAAAAAGAGGCTTCTTTATTAAATATTGATGCACTGGAGGACACTATGGTTTTGCAAATCAATTTTGAGGATCTAACAGAGTTGTACGACAAAGTTCCGAAATTTAATCGTATATTTAGAGTGCTTAATGAAAATAGCAATATTAATTTGCAAAACCGTTTATTGCAAAATATTAGTATATCGGCAGAAAAGCGTTATTTGTCTTTTCTGAAAAGCTATCCGCAATTAGCCAACAGAGTACCACAGACACAAATTGCAGCGTATTTAGGCATTACACCTGAATTTGTTAGTAGGATTAGAAGCGGTTTGACAAAGAAATCTTAAACTATATCAATACTATTTCTTGACTTATATCATTGTAGCAAACATTTGCTATAATGTACTTTTGTCATGTCAAATTATTTATTCATTAATTTAAAAAAAGAAATAGTTATGAACACAACAAAAAGAGTAGCCATAATCGGCTTAGGAAACATTGGTAAAGTAGTTGCCAAAAATTTGGTAAAAGGTAATCGTCCTGTCATCCTTGTCAGCAGAAAATTAGAAGATGCACAAGCATTAGCGAAAGATTTAGGAAGTCTTGCCACCGCAACAGAAACAGTAGATGCTATCAAACAAGCAGATATTATAGTTTTATCGGTTTGGTTTAATACAATAGGGGAGTTTATGATAAAATATGCCAACGAATTTAAGGGTAAAATCATTATTGACCCATCTAACCCAATTGCGCCTGATGAAAATGGTGGATTCAAAAAAATTATTGGAGAAAAAGAAAGTGCCGGACAAATAAATGCTTCTTTACTGCCAAGTGGTGCAATAATGGCAAAAGCATTAGGAACTTTGGGTGCTGCTTCTTTAGAAAGTGCAGCATTTCAAACACCTGAAAAAGCAACACTATTTTATGCTACAGACGATACCAATATTAATTCAGATGTTGAACAACTCATTAAAGATAGTGGTTTTGAACCTATGAGAGTTGGCGGCATTGACCAATCTATACGAATTGAAGTATTTGGTGACCTACATGAGTTTGGTGCTTTAGGAAAAACTGTAAGCATTTTAGAAGCCAAAGCCAAAATCTGATTAATTGTTTAATTGAAATTTGTTGCACTAGCGAAAAGCTATTGCAACAAGTTTTTTTTAGTCAAGCTTTATGGAATGCAGAAAAGTAAAAAACAATTTCTATATCCGTTTTGACAAGAACGAAAGTTTGCTCGAAGGCATCAAGCATATTTGCAAACAAGAAAATATTCAGGCAGGATATTTTCACGGAATCGGTGCTTGCGATTATGCAGTTCTAGGAACTTATATTCCAAAAAAAAATGATTTTATAGAACATCGTATTTCAGGTATGTTAGAAATAGTTTCTTTTAATGGGAAATGTTACTACCGACCATAATAAAGAGCCTTTTTTACACAGTCATGCCATTTTTTCGTATTTAGATGAAAATGGAAATATAGTACTGACAGGTGGACATCTTTTAGATGCACACATCAGTTATACAGGAGAAATTATTTTAATAGAATCCGAAGAAAAAATTGGACGAATGTTTGACTCTAAAACGGGAATTGAAATTTGGGAATTATCGTAAAAAAGAATACAAATAGGACGCAATTTTAAACCCAGATTACGCAATAGAAAAAAACACTATTTTTGCATTAAAAATCCTAATGCGTAGTATTAGAAAAATATCAACTTTACTTACTGTATATCAATAACTTACAACTGTATTTTTCTGTCTCGCAATATAGGTTTAACTCAAAAAATTCCTATTGCGTAATCTGGGTTTAAAGCTGATGCAATAAAAATTTGTATTTTATTGCAATCAAGATAAGCTTTTATTTGATACCTTTGTTCCTTAGTTAAGTGCTTCATATTTATTTACTTTTAGCGAGTGTAAATATAAGTTTTAATTAGGAGTTTGAAAGAGAAGGGGAAACCTTTCTCTCTCTGCTCCGTTTCGCTACGCTTCACTTCACAGAGAGAGAAAAATAACGAAAAACTTAAATATTAAACTCGGAAAAGTTGCATTTACTAATTGAACCTAGCATTTTTATTATGACAACCATTAATTTTAGTATATTTGAAGTTTTGATGCTGGTGTGCTTTGCTTGCAGTTGGCCTATTTCTATTTTGAAAGCATTACGAACCAAAATCGTTATTGGTAAAAGTCCTATTTTTATGTCCTTACTCATTGTAGGATATCTGATGGGTGTTATTCATAAGGTATTATATCATTTCGATATAGTTACCTTTTTGTATGTCTTTAATATGCTGTTGGTTTCTTTTGATTTGTGTTTGTACTTCTATTACATAAAAGACAACCGAAACAACATGAAATATCCATCAGCAAAAGAGTAGATTTCTTCGGAAGATCATTAATTATTTAGATTGGAATAATTCCCAGATAAGTTGCATAAACTTAAAAATTCTTATTGCGTAATCTGGGGTTAAATTAGAGACCAGAATTACAATAAATAATTCAATCTACCAAATATTTAGGACTAAATATTATTTCATTTTGATATTATTTTTACACTCGGCGTTTGTTGCGAAGTATTAGAGTTGCTTCATTTTAGCAAACTTATGAAGTGTTTTGCGTTAATTTTTGGTTTAAATATTTCGTGTATCTTTCGCTTGCTTATTGATAAGAATATTAAAATTGAAGCAATAAACATACTTGTATAACTAATGATTGCTGAAACTGCCGCTCCTTGCAATTGCAGATAAGGTATTAATATCAAGCATCCGATAATTGTGAAAACAAGTCCGATTAATGTTGTTATAGTATTGTAATATACTTTGTTTGTGCCTGAAAAATAATGACTAATTATAATAACTCCTGAAAATATGATGATAGCCGGTATTAAAGTTGTAA
Organism: uncultured Bacteroidales bacterium; assembly: GCA_964551645.1. Classification (GTDB taxonomy): domain Bacteria; phylum Bacteroidota; class Bacteroidia; order Bacteroidales; family DTU049; genus CAZKDV01. The sequence goes on from CAZKDV010000024.1 coordinate 12,992, forward strand.
TAACAGATTTCATGCCTATATAGCTATTTCCGAACACAAATAAGAAAAGATTTTCAGGTATTACAAATAGTGGCAATGAAAGGATTAAAATGGCAATCATTGAAAACTGCATTAGCGAAATAGTGAGTTTAGAGTTATGAGTAGAGTTTTTGCTATTCGAAATTCGAGAAAACTGCACAAGTGCAATACTTCGTGGAAGAATCCAGAAACTTTCGGCAATTTGTATGCAAAGAGTGAAAACGCCTAACATTTGTCGCCCTAAAAAAAAATCTATCAAATAATATGAAAATCTGTAATTTATAAGCTGTAAAAAAGCACTTATTTGCACCCAAAATCCGTAATTGATTATTTCTTTTGCTACATCAATAATTCCATTTGCCGAAATTGGAAATATTTCTTTTCTGCAAAACCACATTCCGACAAACATTCCAATAATGTACGAAATAAGAAGAGAAATTAAATAGCAATTTATATTTTGATATTTAAGAATTAAAAAAACTGTTGATAAAATTATGGCATGCACTATAATTTGTATCAAACTCAAGATATTATGTTGTATAATTCGTTCTTTGCCCAATATTATATACAAGAAACTGTGCATAATGTTGCTTACAATGCTAATTGCAATGACTAAATAGGTGTATTCGGGAGGATAAAGTAGAAATAGAGCCATAATGCCTGCAACAACTATTGACACAATAAAAGACCAAAGTGTTGTAAGAGCAAAAAGGGTGGAAGTTGCTAAACGATTGGAATAATATACCAATGAAGTGCCACCCAAAAGCGATGAAAATAGGTGTGTCATGCTAATAGCAATAAGTATCAGCCCAATCGTTCCATAATTTTCAGCACCCAATGTTCGCGAAGTAATAAATATTACAATAAAAGTTAATATTGCAATAAGCGACTTTGATACAAAGGTTGTAAAAATATTTTTGAACATGCCTAAAATTTGCGTTTTAATTTTCTTTGAAACTTATAACAACTTCCTGCCCAAGATAATATATGCGATTTTGAATCTATTAGTGTCATGTTGTCTATTGATGAAATTGTGTGTATGCCTTTGTTATATTTATTGTTTTTGTCGGGAACTATGTATTTGATAAACATTTCTTCATATTTTGTTGTGCAAAGATGCTTTATTTCAAAAACAACTATTCGTTTTCCGTAGTATTCAGATGAGTCTTGAGCAAACCGCAACATTTTTTCATTAGTAAAATGTATTGGTCCTGCCATTCTTGAACCATTTGGATTAACTTTTACAGGATTTTGTGCATGAGGTTTATATGTGCCATCAATTTGGTCAGAATAGTAAATCAACAGTTTTTCGTTTGAATGTAAGCCGTTTTCAGTGCCAAAAAGCCACCAAAAATTATTGTGGTAAAATAAAACTGGGTCAACAAGAGTTTCATTTTTTAGCAAATCAATTGTCGAAATGACTGTATTTTGTTCATTATTTAGCTTATACAACTGCAAGTTGTTCATTTGGTGCTGTTCGGGCAAAATGTATGTTTCGTTTTGGTGTGTAATAATTGTCGGAAACGAGTAGTGCGTTTTATCCGGAAGTAGCTTGTTTATTTTCCCAAATTCAAAATTGTCCGATACATCAACATAACTTAGTCCTGCTTTGCCTTTGCGGTAATAATATTGTTCGAAAAAAATTCTGTATCCATTATTGACTTTTATAGCAAAAGGGTCGGCTACATATTCTTTTTTGCTGTTGCCAAAAAACCATTTATCGCACTTAATATTTCCGTTTTCTATGTACTTATCAATAGGTTTTTCTGCTATGCCAATAAGCCATCTTTCGTGTACCAATACTTCAATTAAAAATCTTAATACTCTTCGATAAGCCTGATTAAGCATAAATTTCAGCATTTTGAAATTATTGGGAGTAGTGTATATTTTTGCCTTCGATTCGGAGGGTTTATTTGCGAAATATTCGGCATTATTGTTAAGTATATCTATACATACTTGTAAAGGCATGTCTGTTGATGCTCCGAGTACTTTATGTATGTGAAATGCGTAATCGTGGTAAATTGTTTTGTAAAATCGTTTTTTCAGAATTATGCCACCGTCCAGATGATTAGTGAGTTTTTGCAAAATTACTCCATTTGTTTTGTGTTTGTTAAAAACTTCATAAAATCCTGCTGGGCCACCTCTTACTACTTGCTCGTCGCTATGATGAAATGACCAAATTCCATATTTTGCAACTTTAAGTATATCGCCTCTAATTATTGAAAACCCAAAACGCAAAATGAAATCAAGCTTGTAAGAATTGATTGTAGCAATATCATTTTCATTAAAATATTCTGAAAATTTTCCTCTTTTCTCAGTACGGCAATGAATTGTATTTATTGTTTCTAATTCACTTGGGAAAGGAACATTGGAGAAATATTTATTCCTTAAAAAAAACTTTTCGTAAACTTGATAAAATAAGTGTTTGTTACTTGTATTAGATTTGTATTCCTCTAAAAAACCATCATTAACAATAAGCAAAATAGGTTTTGCAATATTTGATTCAATAAGTTTTTTGATTACATCGGCTTGCCATAGTTTTATGGAGTTTGTTTGTACCATTATGGCAAATCGAAGTGTTGATGACATATTTTTGAATTAATATTGTAAAATACTTTACAATAATGTAAACCAATTTTTGATTATATTATTACTACAGTTTTTGTAATCTTTATGATAGAATTCGTTTTTTTTAATATTATATTCATAATCGTTTTTCCACTGTGTGTAGTTTTTAGCAATTTCACGAATTGCATTCATAATATATTCTATTTCATAATTAGTCATGGTTGGGTGTATCGAAAGTCTAACCCATCCGGGCTTTTCGGACAAATCGCCAAGTGAGATTTTGGCAGTAATATTTAGTGATTTTTCATAACTAACATCGAGTAAATAATGCCCGTATGTTCCCGCACATGCACAGCCTCCACGCAATTGTATTCCGTATCTATCGCTTAGCATTTTAACAATAAGATTATAGTGCATTTCATCAATGTAAAATGAGATAACTCCGAGTCTGTCAGTTATGTTATCGGCAAGTATGTGTAAATTTGGGATTGAATGTAGTTCTTTAAAAATATAAGGTAATAATTCATTTTCGCGTTCTTCCATTAATTTAGGGTTCATTTCTTCTTTTAGAAGAATTGATAATGCAGTACGAATTGTTTGCAAGAATCCGGGTGTTCCGCCGTCTTCTCTGATTTCAATATCATTTATATATTGATATTCTCCCCACGGATTAGTCCATTCTACAGTTCCGCCACCGGGCTGGTCGGGACTTTTAAGATTATATAATGCTTTGTTAAATATGAGAGTGCCGGAAGAGCCAGGTCCTCCAAGAAATTTGTGTGGAGAAAAGAAGATTGCATCTAAACTTTCTTCTTCATTAGGATGCATATCAATTTTTAAATAAGGAGCTGAAGCAGCAAAGTCAATAAAGCAATATCCCCCATATTTGTGCATTAGTTTTGCCATTTGATGATAGGGGGTATGTATGCCGGTAACATTAGAACAAGCAGTAAATGAGCCTATTTTGAGTTTTCTGTTTTCGTATTTTTTTAATTTTTCTTCAAAATCATTCAGGTCAACTAAAAGATTTTTATCAGGATTGATAATTACAACATCAGCAATGGTTTCATACCACGAAGTTTGGTTAGAGTGGTGTTCCATGTGTGTTATAAATACAATTGGTCGCTCTTTTGCATCAATACACTCTTTTCCTATTAATTTGCCACAGTTTTTAAGTCCTAAAATTCGTTGAAGTTTTGCTATAGCTGATGTCATACCAAAGCTGGTATTTATGAGAATATCGTCAGTATTAGCATTTACATGCCTTTTGATGATTTCTTTGGAGAAGTTATACGCTGTAGTCATTAAAACTCCTGTTGTGCTTGATTCAGTATGCGTATTTGCAACAAAAGGACCTAAAGTATTAGTGATTTTTTTTTCAATCGGATAGTATAATCTTCCACTTGCAATCCAATCGGCATAAATTAGCTTTTGCAAGCCAAATGGAGTATGATGCTCATAATGATGCCCCACAATATTATTGCGAAACTTTTCAAAGTACGATTCTAAATATGACATAAAATTGATAAATAAAGTTACTTTGCTTTATCTTTACTGTATTTTGTTTCTTTGATTATTTTTCCATTTTCGTCCAACTCAGTCCATGTTCCTTCTTTTAGTCCATTTATGTATTTGCCAGATAGTTTTGTAGTTCCTGTTTCATAATATTCTTCATAATTTCCATTCAAAATATTATTTTTAAGTGTTTCATGTTTTGAAATATTTCCATTGGGGTAGTAATAATTTTGGTTGCCTTCTAATTTGCCTTGTTCGTACTGAAATTCTGCTACAATATGTCTATTTATTGAATACCATTTTGCAAATCCATGTCTTAAACCATTATTATATTCAGATTCTTCTTGAACTTGCCCACCTTCATAATATTTCTTTTGCAAGCCATGTTGAAAACCATTTTTGTATTTTAAATCTTCTAAAATTCTACCGTTAATGTATTTTTTTACTGTTCCGTGAAGAATATTGTTTTTATATGTATTTTCTTCTGAAACCATACTTCTGTTGTCAAATATTAAGCTAAGACCGTTGAGCTTGTCATTGCCATAATTCTCAATTTTATGAAGTGTTTTATTTGGAAAATAAGTAACCCACATACCATCTTTTTGCCCATTAATGTAGTTTCCCTTCATAAATAGATTGCCAGATACATTTTCTTCCCAACAAGCTTCTTTTTGTCCGCTTGAATTAAACTTATTAACTGTGTCCCCAAGTTCATTAACTGTAAACTGCTGTGAAAAAGCGCTTAGTGCAAAAAACAGAGTAAATAAATATACAGATAATTTTTTAATAATACTTGGTGCTTGTTTGTTGCCTAATGTTTGATTTTCGAAAGACTTCATAGTTTTTGAATTTATTAATTGCAAAATAATTTTTATAATGCAAATGTAGTATTTTTATATCAAATTGTTTATGAGAAAATAGGAACAAAAAACAACAAAAAAAGAGCTTACAACAAATTTGTCATAAGCTCTTTTGAAAATTCTTGTATTTGAATAAACTAATTGATTATCAGTTTTTTAGTTGTTATGTGCTTGTTAGTATGAGCTTGTATAAAATAGATGCCATTTGCTAAATTTGATACATCATATACGATTGCATTGCCATTAGGTTTAAAAGTTTCAACTATTCTACCAAAAACATCAGTAATTGCAACAAATACAACATTATTATCAAATTGCATGTTCAATTCTGTTTGTGCTGGGTTAGGATAAAATGAAAAATTTACTTCTTTTGAATAATCCACAACATTGACTTTGCTATCAAAAAATGCGATTAATTCAATATCTTCTGCAGGCATTTCAAATGTATATTCTGCTTCAGTTGAAAATATCGAAAATCCTTTATACCATTGTATAAAACTATATCCTTCTTCTGGAATGGCGGTAATCTTCACTTCCGAACCTGCTGCATATTGTCCTTCACCAAAAACTTTACCAGCATTTTCAGGAGCAATGCTTAAAGTTAGTGTGTAGGTGATAATTTGAGCAAAATCTGCATTAATAGTGTGATTTGCCATTACATTGCTAAAAGTATAAGTACTTACTGCTCCAACACTTTTGCCATCAACCAATACATCGGCTATTGCATAAGAAGCATTAGGAGTTATTGTAAAAGTTTGACTTTTGCCTTGTTGTACTATAACATTTCCACTTGGAGAAATAGTTCCATTTGCTTCGGCTGTTGCTACAATAGTGTAATCTACAATTGTTTCTGCAAAATCTGCATGAATAGTGTGATTTGTCGTTACATTGCTAAATGTATAAGTACTGACTGCCCCAACACTTTTGCCGTCAACCAATACATCAGCTATTGAATAACCAACATCTGGGGTTATAGTATAATTTTGAGATTTTCCATGTTCAACATTGGTTATGCCATTAGGCGAAATATTGCCATTAGTTCCTGCTGTGGCGTTAATTTGGAAAGTTTGAATTTGAAAATTAGCAATAAGAACATAATCATTTGACGGCATAGTAAAAGTAAAACTTGCATTATTGCTGACAACTTTACCTTTGTCATCTGTCCAGTTTACAAAATTCCAAGCTGGCGAAGGTGTTGCTTTCATAGATATTTGTTTGCCTTCTTCATACATATATGTTCCAACGCTGGGTGTAGTAGTGCCTTGTCCGGCAATTTGAATTTTCAATTCGTATTCGGGTGTATATTCGTAATCTAATCTTAAAACGACAAGGTCTCTTAATCCATATTCTACCGGAAATGTGCCATTAGTTGATTCGGTAGCACCGGCGACATAAATAGAATATCCGTTTTTAGATAGTGCAATTCCTGAAGCAAAATCTTCCTCATTTCCGCCAAATCGCTTGGTGTATATTGTATCTCCCTGCGAGTTAACTTTTAAAATCCACATATCATTTTTTCCAAAATTTGAATGTGAAGCATCGTAGTCATTACTTGCAGTCAATCCGACTAAATATAAGTTTCCATCTTTATCTTTCTTAATATCATAAGGAATATCTGCATCGCTTCCGCCATAGTTTTTCTCCCATAATATTGTTCCTTGTCCATTCATCTTAACCAACCAAAAATCTCCATTTCCTCCATAATAATCAGATGCTTGTTCTGCTCCACCTACTTTTGTATTTAGCTTTCCCAACACATAAAAATTTCCGTTATCACCTGCAACTACTCCCACACCATAATCACCAGCTCCTGTTGCTCCAATTTTTGTTGACCACTGTAAATTACCATTCAAATCAACGCTAAAAACACTTATTCTATCTAATGCAAAATTGAGAAAATCACTAGTTGTGTAACCTGTCAATATAATTTTACCCGGACTAATTTCATTTAATCTAAACAGATTTTCAAATTTATCCTTACTTGCAGAATCAGGACCGGGAAGAGTTTTACTAAATACTATATTGCCATTTGCCGGATTAATTTTTAGTAGCCAATTGTTGTCTGCACCATAATTTTGCAAATCTAAATCATCTGAATATGCTTCTCCGCAAGCCATTAAGTAACCGTCAGATGTTTCGATAATGTCATATAAATAATCAAAATTAGTACCTCCATACATCTTAAACCACAAAACATTTCCGTTATTATCTAATCTGGCGATATAACCATTTGAGCCTGTTTCATTATTTGAAACAAAATCTCCGTCATCTGAATATGAATATCCAACAACGACACATCCACCTGATGATAATGCTTTTACCTGTAATGCTCTATCAGAACTGGCCCCCCCAAACACTTTAGTCCACAAAGTATCTCCCGAACTATTTAGGGAAACAACCCAAACATCTTCTTCGGCAAAATTGCTTGAAACATAATCATCATTAGATTTTGATGCAGTTGCTATAAATACTTGATCATTTTGGCTAATGTCAATTGCTGCCCAACGACCATAAAACTTGGTAACAACTCCCGAACTTCCATGTGCTTCAACATCGCTACCGCCCATTACCTTCTTCCATGCAATGTCGGGTACTTGAGTATAAGCAAAGTTCATTAAAAACAAAGACAATAATAAAAATATAAGTTTTTTCATGTTAAAATAAATTTGTTCAGCAAAAATACATCAAATTATTCGCATTTGAAAATTTTATTTCAAATACAAGAAAGAGTATAATTTTTTATAAAAAATATGAGATTTTATAATACAATATTGAAAGATATGCCATAAACATGGTTTTTATTAGGTTTTTTAATATTCATCTCATTTTGAAGCATATAAAATAAACCTAAGCTATATCTTCTATTAAAAATATAATCTAAGCCTGAAACATATCTAATTTCATCAATATATGGTTTTTTATTTGTAAAAATTGGAGTAAACAATTCGGCTGAAATATATGGTCTGATTTTTTTTGATTCTCTGTATTGCAGGCTTAGTCTGTTTCTTAAATAATTATCAGGAATGAAACCATTTTTGCTTGACAATATGTTTTTATACTGACTTTGATACATAGTTCTGTATGAAATTCGGAAATTATGAATTTTTTGTGTGATTCTAAGATCAAGTTGCAATCTATGCCATTGTCGGAAATAGTTATCCTTGTTTAGCTTATTGGTAAGTCTGTATGTCAATCCTATTCGCAAGTGTTTTGAAATATTATATTTAAGTCCTAATTCGGATATAGATTTGTCAAATATTGACACATTTTCAACAAAACGAGCTTCTTGATTAAATGCTAAGTGCATATCAGGACTTAAATTAACAGTAATTTCAGTTCCGGCATATAATCTTGCATCTTGCTCTTGCGAAAATGCAATATTTGCAATAAATAAAGATAAGAAAGCGATTGTAAATAATTTATGACTAATAAGTTTTACAAACAGAAATTTCATTATAGTTTTAGAATAGATTACTTTTTAGTTTTTTCGTAATGATATATTTTAATACGGGCAGTATCTCTTAAAAAATTAATTTTTTCAATTTCAAACCTATGAATATTCATGCCTGTTCTATTTCGTAAATCTTCAAGTAATCTATCTTGTTCTCCGTCTTTAATCAACTCAATATTTTCATAATCAATAATTTTTGAACTTTCCCTTTTGAAAATTAAATTACTGTCTAACAGATATGTAAACAATACTATGGTTCCATTAATAATGCCTAATTCATGATATTCCATTCTAACTGCACTAATTAAACCGATGCCAATAAAGATAAACAAATAAGTCATATCCTTGGTTGATATACTTTGAGTTCGATATCTTAACATAGAAAACACCGCAAATAAACCAAATGCCGCACCTACGGATATTTTAATTTGATTTAAAATAAATGTCAGCAAAAATATCATCAAATTAAACATAATGAAGGTGAAAATATTTTCAAAATGCTTATTATTAGGATAATAGACCAAGAAAAAAATTAATAATATTGTGGCAATATTGATTAATAAACTATAAAAATACATTACATTTAACTCTATATCTTTCTTTTTCTTTTTGACTTTCACTTCAGGTTCATTTGCAGTGTCATCATTATTGCCAAAAACATCGTCAAAAATATCAATATCATTATCTATAAGAATTTTATCAACAGAAATATTATTGAAAAAACTCACCGAAGCTTGCGAATGTAGTGGAATGTAAAGTATGCTAAATAAAATAATCAGCTTAATTAGTTTCATATAATAATTTATTTATGTGTTTGTATTTCATTTTAAAATTGTTCTGTTTTAAATTGGGATATAGCTTTGTCATTGAAAAACAATACTTACTAAATGAATTTGAAAGTATTGATTGATTTTTAAGAGCTTGCTTCATGGCAGATTTTATGTGCTGTTCTTGCTTAGTTTCAACAATTACTAAGTTTTCAAAGCTTTTCTTGTGTAATTGATTAAATGCTTTGAGATTCAAGTCAATAGTTACTCTTTCTTTATGTTGTGAATTTTGTAATGTCAACCTATAAAAACTAACATTAAGACTTGGTTTTAACTCCTCTCTTTTAAATTTTGTATGTTTCTCCAGAAAGCTAATATCATTTTCGCAAATTAAATCATCGGGTAGTTCTGATTTTATGCGTTTTTTTATCGTTCTTGATTTATTGTTTTTTGCTTTTACTTCAAAAAAAGTTTCCCCCGATTCTATATATGTTCTATATCTCGATTTGTATCGTGGCAATTGTCCGTTGTGATGTTGCAAATACATTCTAAAGTCGTCAGTATCAAAATATTTTGTAGCATATTGCCTAATTTTTTGAGTTTGAACAAGCACAATTTTATAATCGTTTTTTATTTGTTCTAAAATATCAGGAAGCATATCTATATGAAAAACATACTTATTGTCAATTCTATTCATTAATTGCTCTTTCCCAACCTCTTTTAATGAAATTGTTCCAAATTGTTCAATAATATTTTCTATTTTGCTAAACATCTAAAACTTAAGATTAGTGATATTCATAATAATATTTCTTTATGGAAATAACATTACCATCAACATCGGTTACTCGTTTAAGTTCTTTCAAATTCTTAGAATTATATGTAAACGAGATATTTCTGAACAAATTACCTTTATCATCAAATATTGTTTCCAATACTACATTTCCGGCAGCATTGTATTTATATGTTGTTTTGTTTTGTAGTACATCATCAATATAATCTTCTTTCTCCACCATATCATTTTTTGCATTATACTTGTACACATACTTTATTTCTTGATTTTCTTTTGCAGTATAAAATGATTCTTCGATTACATTTCCGTATTTATCGTACTTGGCAGTTTCTTTTAACTTAATATTACTTTCTTTATTATAGTCTATTTTTAGTGTAGTATAGCCATCTTTATTATATTCTTGAATTAGCTCTTTGCGTGGCAATGTGTCTTTATCGCTTTTGTAAACCCATTCTGTTTTGGATTTAACTTTTTTCTCTTTAATCACTTTTCTTTTTTGTGAAAAAGCACTTTGAGACAACATTAAGCAAATTAAAAAAAACGAAATTATTTTCATAATACTTATTTAAATATTACAATCAAAGGAACTTCAATATCTTGTTTGTTTTTATCAATGCTCACTTCTCTAATCACAGGAACATTTGCACTTGTTGATAATGTTGAATCCTTTGAATAGGCAAATATTTTGTAATTTTTTTTTTGAAGATATTTGAATTCGTAAGTGCCGTCATAGTTTGTGCGTATTCTTTCGGCAAAAGTTCTGTCATTGCCATAAATTATATACACTTCTTCGTCTTGAGCATAATGTTCTTCCAAAAGAACCGTAAACATTGGATTATACTTTTGAACTAAAATTTTACCGTATAAAGTTGATGTTCCACCTTCTCCTGCATCTTTTGTGCATGAAAGCAATCCTAAACTAAAAATAAGAATGACATAAATAGACTTTTTCATAAAAACTCATTAATTTTTCAAAATTACAAAATTATCAACTTACTTTATTAATCAACATAAAGCAATAATCCTTTCAAATAATTTCCCTCCGGATGTGTTATAGTATAAGCATGACAAGGAGCATGAGTAAATTCGGATACTACTCTAACATTTCTGCCACAAATAATTGCCGCAGACATAATAACTGATTCAAATAGCTTTTTATCAACAACTTGACTACAGCTATATGTAAAAACAAATCCTCCTTTTTTAACTTTACTAAGTGCCAAAGCGTTTAATCGTTGATAACCCTTTACAGCTCTATGTTTCGCATCAAGATGTTTTGCATACGCAGGTGGATCTAAAATAATTATATCAAATTGAATATCTGTATTTTCAAGATATTGATAAGCATCAGATACTATACATTTATGAACTTGAGGGTCGTAAGAATTTAATTTCAAATTTTCTTCTGCAAGTTTTATAGCTTTTTCTGATGCATCAACAGAAATAACCAAATTAGCCTCGCCTTTCAAAGCAGCCACCGAAAATCCACCACTATAACAAAACATATTCAATACATTTTTGGCTTTTGCATATTTTGACAAAATTTTTCTATTTTCTCTTTGGTCAATAAAAAAGCCTGTTTTTTGCCCGTATAAAACATCTACAATAAATTGACTTCCGTATTCTGTAATTATGTGATTATCTGAAATTTGACCATGTAAAACTTCTGCACTATCATTGGCGTTTAGCTTTGATTTAAAAACAACTGCTTTACAAGATTTGCCATAAATTGAAAGTAATCCTTCAACAATTAAATCTTTGTCATTATCAAAACCAGCACTATGCGATTGTATGACAATAACACCATTGTAATAATCTATAATTAAACCGGGCAATGAATCGGCTTCACCATAAGCTAATCTGTACGCATTTCCTATCTTACTGTTTTCATCTGTATAAGCTAATGCTTTTCTATAATTATATGCAATTTTAAGTTTGTTTTCATAAAACTCGGTATCAATATTAACTCTGTCAAAACTTAAAATTCTAACTGCAATACTGCCATGACTTTGAAAATGTCCCAAACAAAGAAATATGCCTTTATTGTCAGTAACTTCAACTATATCTCCGTCATTTGGTTGTCCGTACACCATTTTAATTGCACCAGAAAAAATCCAAGGATGTTTGCGTTTTATAGAGTCAGTTTTTCCACTCTTTAATTGTATTTGTGATGTTATCATTTTGCTATAACTTCTATTTTTGAACAAAAGTACAATAAAATACAATTTCTCTTGAAGTTTTATTGCAAATCTACATCATAGTTAAACTGAAATCTGTATGGCAACAAAGCATCTTCTTCGGCATAATCAATTCCAATTCTTTTAGAAGCCACAATTGCGTCTTGGGGAACAATAATATCCGTATGTTCAATCCAAATTGTTCTCCCACTTAAATCAAGTTTATCATCTTTTGTCGTAATGCCGAGTAATGAACTTACTCTTCCGGGACCAATTCCTTTTTTGTGCTTGTCAGGTATTGTTTCAAAACCTTTTAATGGAATTATTCCGCGAATTAAAACTGCATCGGGACAATCAACTTTATTTGTTACAATATTGAATAAATGATGGATTCCGTAGCATAAATACACATAAGCAACTCCGCCCTCCATAAACATAGTTTCAGTTCGTTTGGTTCGTCTGTTGTTATAGGCATGACTTGCTTTATCTGTTATACCAAAATGAAATAATATTTAGACCTAAATATTTGGTAGATTGAAATATTTGT
>CAZKDV010000025.1:0-25463 GCA_964551645.1 uncultured Bacteroidales bacterium
TGTTTATTTTCATAATGTTTGTTTTTAGTGTAACGCTATGTTAGGACGAGACATAGTATAAACAAAAAAAAAGACTGTCGTTTTTGACAGTCTTTTTTTGGAACTATGAAAATAATTTATTTTATAGCATTTAGAAAATCTGGATTACTAAGGTATTTAATAAACTCTCTATCTTTTTTAGCTTCAGCTTTATAGAGTGGATTTAAGTTCACAGCTTTTTTAAGATTATCAATCATAACTGAAACATTTCCTGTACGAGCGCCAGCAATAGATTTTAAATAAAACGAATTAGCATCAGCTTCCTTAATACAATCAAGTGTTTTAACTGCTTCAGTAGCCTTACCTTGAAGAAGTTGTAATAATGCCAAATTATATTTACAAGGCGAATTAGACATCAATGAAGCTGCTGCATCATATTCTCCGCTTTTAGTTTTTAAGATACCTAAATTGTAATTATTTGACACTCCTTCTTGTTTTGCTTTTTCAAGATATTCTTCTGCCATTTTGTAGTCTTTTTTCCAAATTGACAATACGCCTAAGTTATTCAATATTTGTCCATTATTAGGTGAAAGTGCATTTGCTTTTTCAAACATTGCTCCTGCTTCGTTTAATTTCTTTTGTTGCATTAAGACAACACCAGCATTGTTATATGCTTTCCAATTGTTTGAAAGTTGAGCAATTGTATTATTGTATATTTTCAATTTAGTATCTAAATTCTCTGTTAGTGTAGCAGCGTACAATAATTCTTTTTCATCAAGTTTAGATGGGTCAGTCATTGCGTATTCAGAAATTTGAGCTTCAGTTTTTTTAGGTTCAAAGCAATGTACTGCAATTTCTGCTCTTCTTAATGGTTCAAGAATAGCTTCTATTTCAGCATAAATTACAGTCATATTTTTGATTTCTTGTTCACGCTGAGTTTTAGATGTTTGCATTTTGATGACATTTATAATAGCTTGTTTTTCTTTTAAATTGCTATTTTGGATAGCTGCCATAAATCCATCAAAATCTTCGCCTTTTGCATCAACAGAATGTTTGTAGTTTCTTTTTACTTCATCTATTTTCTTTTTGCTAGCTTTTGCAGCATTTCTATCTAATACATTAAAATAGTCAACTAACCATTTTTCAGCAGCTTTACCTCTTGCTTCAGATAGTTTGCTATTAATTGTTAATTCTCCTTCTGGAGAAGCCCAAGCATTAACTTCAATGTTTTTAATTACCCAACCTTTTTCAACAAAAGACTTTAATTCTTTAATTTTATCAGTATTTGCAGATTGTTTGTTAAGTTTTTGCGTAGTCAACAAACGAGCATCATTATAGTCGAAATATAAGCTTGCTTTTTGAGTGATTATTGTTTCTTTTTCATAAGCATGAGCAGCTGTTTCCAAGTCTCCTTCTATTCCTATTCTTTCAGAAGTTGTTATTATACCGTCAGCTAATTTGGTTTTACCTAGTTCGAGTGCTTTGCTTCCTTTTGCTGCATCAACATCAACAAGAAGTTCACCAAAACTCATATAAGGTTGATAAGCAAATTGGTCAACATAAGTAAAAGTACCTCCGGTTTTTTTATTAATGGTAACATTTCCGTTTTTAACTTTTTGACCAACAATTTTTATCGGTTTCAATTCAAATTTCCCGCCTTCATATTCATAATAAGGTTGAAAATCAATAATAGCTTTTTTGTGAAAATACTTTTCAGGAAATGTACCTTTAACTTCAAACTTCACTATACCACCATGAGTTTCTAAAACTTCAGGTACTACTTGATATTTAACTTCTTCGTATTTTTTTGCCATCTTTTTAAAACCGCAACCAGAAAATAAAAGAGTAGCAATAATCAAAAGTGTACTTAATCTTTTCATATATTTTATGTTATTTTAAATTTATTTTGCAAATATAGATATTTTTTTTATTCATAACTCATTAAACAATATAAATATACTTACATTTTAATAAAACGCAATATAGGGCATTGAAATATTTGCAAAAAACACCTAACTATTTTATTTTACTTCTTCAAAGTCTGCATCAGTAATGTTTTCAGAACTATTATCTGTATTTGTTTCTTGTGTTTGTGAGGTTTGGTCTTGTGCAGCTTGAGCTTGATACATGTGTTCGCTTGCAGCTGACCATGCAGTATTTAGTTTTTCCATAGCACTATCTATTGCATCTAAATTTTGATTTTTGTGAGCCTCTTTAAGTTCTTCTAATGCACTTTCAATTGGAGCTTTTTTGTCTGCAGGTATTTTTTCTCCAAATTCTTTTAATTGTTTCTCTGTTTGGAAAATTAAACTATCAGCTTGATTTATTTTCTCAATACGCTCTTTAATTTTCTTATCCTCTTCAGCAAATTTTTCAGCTTCTTCTTTCATTTTTTGAATTTCTTGCTCTGATAAACCTGACGAAGCTTCAATTCTAATGTTTTGAGATTTTCCTGTTGCTTTATCCACAGCAGACACATTTAATATGCCATTTGCGTCAATATCAAAAGCTACTTCAATTTGAGGTATTCCTCTTGGAGCCGAAGGAATTCCATCAAGATGAAACTTTCCAATTGTTTTATTTTGATTTGCCATCGGTCTTTCACCTTGCAAAACATGTATTTCTACAGAAGTTTGATTGTCAGCGGCTGTTGAAAATATTTCAGATTTTTTAGAAGGAATCGTGGTATTTGCATTAATTAATTTTGTCATAACGCCGCCAAGTGTTTCAATTCCGAGTGAAAGAGGGGTAACATCAAGCAATAATATATCTTTAACATCGCCAGCAAGTACACCACCTTGAATTGCAGCACCTACAGCTACAACTTCATCAGGATTAACTCCTTTTGATGGAGCTTTTCCGAAAAAATCTTCAACTACTTTTTGAATAATTGGCACACGAGTGCTACCACCAACCAATATTACTTCGTCTATTTGAGAAGTATTAAGATTTGCATCTTTCATGGCTTGTCTGCATGGCTCAATTGTAGCTTTTACAAGATCATCAATTAATTGTTCAAATTTAGCACGACTTAATGTTTTAACCAAATGCTTAGGCATTTCGTCAACTGCAAGGATATATGGAAGATTTATTTCAGTTTCACTTGCACTTGACAATTCAACTTTAGCTTTTTCAGCAGCTTCTTTCAATCTTTGAAGTGCCATAGGATTTTTTCTAATGTCTAAACCTTCGTCTTTTTGAAATTCATCTGCCAACCAATTTATAATTCTATCATCAAAGTCATCTCCGCCAAGATGAGTATTACCGTTGGTTGATTTTACTTCAAAAACTCCATCTCCTAATTCAAGAATTGAAATGTCAAATGTACCACCACCCAAATCATAAACAGCAATCTTCATGTCTTTATTTTTTCTGTCGATGCCGTAAGCTAATGCTGCAGCGGTAGGTTCATTAATTATTCTTCTTACTGTCAAGCCAGCAATCTCACCAGCTTCTTTTGTTGCTTGTCTTTGAGCATCGTTAAAATATGCAGGAACAGTAATTACTGCTTCAGTAACTTCTTGACCTAAATAATCTTCAGCTGTTTTCTTCATTTTTTGCAATACCATCGCAGAAATTTCTTGAGGAGAAAAGTCTCTATCATTAACTTTAACTCTTGATGTGTTATTAGGTCCTTTTTCTATTTGATATGGAACTCTTTTAATTTCACTTGGTATCTTATCATACATTTCTCCCATAATTCGTTTAATTGAGAAAATTGTATTGTGAGGATTTGTTACTGCCTGTCTTTTGGCAGGATCTCCAATTTTTCTTTCTCCGTTAGCAGTAAATGCTACAATTGATGGAGTTGTCCTTTTTCCTTCACTGTTAGAAATAACGACTGGCTCGCTACCTTCCATTACAGACACACATGAATTTGTTGTACCTAAGTCTATTCCGATAATTTTTCCCATAGTATTGTTTGTTTTTTTAATTTTTCTAATATTTTTATTTATTGTTCTTTTTTTATCAATTACTATACCACTTAAAAAATATGACATAATATTACTATTATTATGACTTGAAAACTTATTCAATCTTATTTATTAATAAATTTTTAATAAAAAAAATAGCTATATATTAGCTTTAAGTGTATTTACTTATATTACTGTAAATCAAAATATTAAATACTGTAAATGCACAATATGTAAATATGCTAATATTATATTTAATGTAAAAGGTAATCAAAAAAAATGGAATGTTGTATTATCGAAAAATTTATGACAAAAAGACAGAAATTCAATTTTTAAGTTTTCTTATCAGGTTTAAACCATCTCGAAATGGCAAAATAACATTTTCAAATTTTGGTGATTCTGAAATTAATGTATTGAACTTTGCAATAGCTGCTGTAGATTTGTCATTTTTACGAATTTCTTCAACAACTTTGCCATACCACAAAACATTGTCAGCTATTATATATCCATTTATTTTCAGTTTTGGTGCAATAATGTCAATATAGTTTGGATAATTTTCTTTATCTGCATCAAGAAAAATTAAATCAAATTGCTCATCAAGTTGCGGAATAATTTTAAGTGCATTGCCGATAATCAACTCTGTACATTCAGAGATTCCTGACAATTCTAAATGTTCTCTAATGTGCATTTCTAATTCAGGATTTTGCTCTATTGTTACAATTTTGCCATTTTCCTCCAAGCCCTTAGCCAAGCAAACCGTTGAATAAGCAGTAAAAGTCCCTATTTCTAACACTTTACTCGGAGTAAGCATAAAAGAAATAAATTCTAAAAATTTACCCTGAATATGTCCTGAAAGCATGTGTGGACTTGTTTGATACAAATGAGTATTACGCGTAATTTTTTTTAAAACTTCATCTTCTTGAGTAGAATATTTTTCAATGTATTCTGAAATTCTCTCATTAATATCTATCATATAGTTTTAATTAAAATAAGTAAAGTAATTAATATTGTTGTCATCAAAAATTTCATTTGAAACTCTTAACACATCATCTATGGTAACACTTTCGATGTCGTTTTTAATTTCTTTAAAACTTGGAATTTCATGTCTGTGTAAAAAAACTTTTCCAGCAGAAAGCATGTCGTTAGCATTAGAATCTAAATAAATAGCCGACTGTCCCAATAATTGCTTTTTTGCGTTATGCAATTGCAATGTACCTATTTTTTGTTTTTTTAATTTAGTTAATTCTTTATTTACAAGGCTTGTAATTTTATGATTGTTCTCATTATCCGAAGAAAAATAAATTGCATAATAACCATAGTCGGTATATGGCTGATATGTTGCTTCAATATTATATGACAATCCTTGTTTTTCACGAATTGCGATATTTAATCGAGAATTAAAGGCTTGCCCACCAAGTAAATTAATTAGCAAACCTAAAACTCTTTTATCTTTATCGTGCATATTGTACGCCATTCCACCAAGTATGACATGTGTCTGATGAGACTTGATTTTCTTACTTACATTAAATGTTGGGTTATTCAATAATTTTTTGACAACAATATCGTCATTTACGCTATTGTTTTGCAATTTGTCTGAAAAATGATTTTTTATCATTTTTTCTGCCTTAACAAAAGGCTTAGCACTAAAAAAAGCTATAACTTTCTTTGATGGAATAAAAATATTTTGATAAAAATCTAATAAGTGTTTATGCGAAATTTTTTTAACTGATTTAATGGTTCCTGAAATATCTCTTGAGAGAGAATGTGTGTCAAATAATTTTTTTTCAAACTCATCATAAATCAGCTCTGAGTAGCTATCTTTTATTGAAGATATTTCATCAATAATTACCCCTCTTTCTTTTTCTATTTCGTGTTTGGGCATATTTGACTGAAATATCATTTCTGAAAATAATTCAGACATTTTTCCACTATATTCTTCAAGAAAAGAAGTGTGCAAAACCAATTCTTCTTTTGAAGTATAAGCATTCACATCGCAGCCAGAGTTTTCAAGTCCGGAAAGAATATGATAGGCTTTTCTTTTTGAAGTTCCTTTAAACAACAAATGTTCTGTAAAATGTGCTATCCCTTGCGGAAAATCGCCTTCGTATCGTGAGCCACATAAATTAAAAACAGCTAAATGAGAAACAGGACTTTTAATTTGCTTATATAACAAATGACAATTATCCGACAATTGGCTTACAAAATATTCCATACTTATATTTGAAACAGCAAAGTTCTGAAAAAATATTAATTTTGAAAATCAATTTTATTTAAGCAAATATTTGCATTTACATGAAAGCAGACAATAAAAGTGTACTTTTCCTTGACAGAGATGGAGTGATTAACATTAGGAATTATCAAGGATATATTACTTCTGTCAATGAATTTCATTTTATTGATGGAGTTATTGAATCCTTGATTATTTTGAAAAATTATTTTTCATATATCTTTATTGTTACAAATCAACAAGGAGTTGGAAAACATATAATGTCTGAAGAAGATTTAATAATTATCAATAATTACATGACTGAAAATATCAATAAGGAGATTAAAATTATTGATAAAGTCTATTACTGTCCACATATTGCAGAACTTAATTGCACTTGCAGAAAACCCAAAATCGGTATGTACAAACAAGCTATTGCTGACTATCCTGACATTATTAATATGAAAAAATGTATGATTGGCGATACAATTTCTGACATGAAATTTGCAAGAAACAGCAATATGACCAGCGTTTTGATTGGCGAACAAAATAACATTAGCGAAAATGAGTTGTCATATATTGACATCATTGTTCCATCATTATATATTTTTGCAAAACATTGTTTTGATAAATCATTTAAAATTTAATTGAGCAAATGATGAAATTACTAAATATTATACTTATTTCTTTATGTTTTCTCCCAAATCTAACATTTGGACAAGAGAAACTTAATCAATTTGATGAAGGCAAGAAATATCACGGAAAATGGATAAAATATTATCCGAACACCAAAGTCAAAAGATACGAAGGCAACTTTATTCATGGCAAACCTTCGGGAGAGTTTATATATTATTATGATACCGGAAATATTCGCACCAAAATGAATTATGAAGATAGTGGAAAAGTTGCATACACTATTTCATATTTTGATAATGGCTCAGTATATGCCGAAGGCAAATATGTCAATAAGCAAAAAGAGGGTGTTTGGAAGTTTTATGACGGCTATGGAAATATCATATCAACGCAAGAATATTCCAAAGATGCAAAGCATGGACAAGAATTAACATTTTTACAAAATGGCATAATATTAGAAGAGAAAGAATACTCTGAAGGAGTTTTAGACGGAATATGGAAAAGAAATTATGCCAATGGAGAACCACATTTTATTGGCAGTTTTAAAAATAATACTTGGTCAGGCGAATTTACTTTTTATCATTTGAATGGAAAAAAATCAGTAAACGGTTTTTATGAAAACTCATTAAAGGAAAATGAATGGAAATATTGGGATACAAATGGAATTTTAATTAAAATAGTAATGTTTAAAAAAGGACACATACTTAATAATAAAGTATTCCAACAAGAAAAAGATCAAGATTGGATTGACAAACAAGATATTGAAAATATCATGCAGATTATGAAAACTAAAGAATCTGAAAAAAGCACAATAGAGTTTCCATATCAATATTAACATTATACAGGTTTTACAATATAAATGAAAATTACTTTTAAGCTATTTTTTATTTTAATTCTCCTTTTCAGCATTTCGTGCACTAAAGAAAAGGCTATAATTGACAAAATAGATTTTCATTATAACTACTTCCCCATAGATACGGGATATTGGATTATGTATCAAGTTGATTCATTAGTTTGGGACGATTTTACAGAAGAACATTATCATTATAAATATCAAGTTTTAGAGCTATTTGAAAGCAAGTTTTACGATAGTGAAGCAAATGAAGCCGTTAGAATTGAGCGTTATCAAAAATTGAACGATACAACTGATTGGATTATTTCAGATGTTTGGTTTGCCAACTTATACGCAAATTCTGCACAAAAAGTTGAAGAAAATATCAGATATGTTAAATTGATTTTCCCTATTAAAGAAAATGCAAAATGGAATGGAAATGCCTTTAATCAGCTACAAAATGAAGAATACACTTATAGTTCTATCCATACTCCCTTAACTATTAGCAATTTCATATTTGACTCAACTTTAACCGTAAAACAGAACTATAAACACAATTTGATTGAAGAGCTTGACAAATATGAAATATATGCTTGCGATGTGGGCATGATAGAGAAATATCATAAAGACCTTACAAAGAATATCGTAACAGGTGAAATTGTCAAAGGTGTTGAAGTTTCATATAAAATAATTGATTATAAATTAAAATAAAATAACATGAACAAACTACAATTATCTTTTTTTCTGATTCTAAGTATTTTTACATTTTCAAATTCTTATAGTCAAGTAAATCAATATCCTAAATACAGAGTTCAGTTTACAGATAAAAACAATACCCCCTACTCTTTGACAAATCCTCAAGAATATCTATCTGAAAGAGCCATTGAAAGAAGAATAAAACATAATATTTCAATCGATTCAACAGATATTCCTGTAAATCAAACATACATCAATACATTATTGAACATAGACAAAGAAAGCATTACCTTTATGCATAGTTCAAAATGGTTTAACAGTATAACTATTGCTTTGGCAGATACAAACTTATTAAGTCAGATTGAAAATTTACAATTTGTTAAAGGTGTTGAAAGAACTTATCCTATGTACAGTAAAAAAACAAAAAAAGATAATAAAGCAGGTGGAGAATCAATTAAAATGTCAGACGAACTTAACATAAAAACACTTAACATTAATCAGGAAGTATTTGATACAAAATCTTTAAATTACGGCATGTCCGAAAATCAAAACAATATGATTGGTGTACAATATCTGCACGCACTTAACTATTGTGGACAAGGTATGATAATCGGTGTATTTGATGCTGGCTTTTATCGTGTTGACTCATTGGGTATTTTTGATAGTTTGAGAAATGAAGGCAGAATTTTAGGTACAGTCAACTTTGTTGACCCCGGCAAAAGCGTTTACACATCTGACACACATGGAATGGCAGTATTGTCAACTATGGCTGCCAACAAGCCCGACATTATGGTTGGCACAGCACCGAAAGCATCTTATTGGTTGTTAAAAACTGAAGATGCAAATTCGGAATATAAAATCGAAGAAGATAATTGGGTTGCTGCCGCTGAGTTTGCCGATAGTGCTGGCGTTGATGTAATTAATTCTTCTTTGGGATACACAAGTTTTTGGGATTCATCACAAAGCTATTCGTATAAAGATATGAATGGCAAAACAGCAAGAATCACGCAAGGTGCTGACATAGCATTTACTAAGGGCATATTTGTAGTGAATAGTGCCGGAAATAGTGGCGATGGTCCATGGAAATATATTGGAGCTCCTGCTGATGGCATTAATGTTTTTTCTATAGGTGCTGTTAAAGACAATGGCAAATTAGCCACTTTTTCATCTATAGGTCCAACTTATGACGGCAGAATAAAACCCAATATCGTGGCTCAAGGTCAAGGAGTTGCTGTAATAAATGGTGCAAACAAGATTTCCTCATCAAACGGAACAAGTTTTAGCTCGCCTATTATTGCTGGTGCAGTTGCGTGTTTATGGCAGGCAAATCCTACGCTGACCAATGCTGAATTAAAGAACTTTATCGAAAAAAGTGCTTCATTATATCCACATCAAGATACTTTATATGGCTATGGAGTTCCCAACTTTGCTGCAGCTCATATTCTAATTTCAAAAACTAAAGAAGAAATTGAAGAGCCATTTCTTCTCACCTATCCCAACCCATTTGAAAGTGAGTTATTTGTGATATTTCAATCGCCAAGAGATCAATTTGTTGATATTGAGATTACGGATATCAAAGGGAAACGATTTATTTCAAAAGAAACTACATTTATGAATAAGGGATATAATAATATCTCTATTTTAAAGCTAAAATCTGCCCGTAAGGGAGTTTACATTTTGAGGATATTAGCAGGAAAAAGTGTATATTCAAAGCAGGTAATAAAAATTTAAAGATTTGCTCAATGATTTTAATTGCAGATAGTGGCTCAACAAAAACATCTTGGGCATTTTGTACAAAACATCAAGAAGTTCAGTATTTCACGACTATTGGATATAATCCATACTTTATTAGTGTTGAAGATATAAAACAAAACCTTTCTTCGTCATTGCCTACTTATATCCCTAAAGAATCTATTGAAAAAATATATTTTTTTGGAGCTGGCTGCACAAATTCACCTTCTCAATTACATATAAAAAATGCTTTAGGCTTTGTTTTCCCAAATGCGATAATTAATGTTGATTCCGACTTGCTTGCTGCGTGCATTGCTTTGTTCGGAAATGGTCAAGGAATTGCGTGTATATTAGGAACAGGTTCAAATGCTGGATTTTTTGATGGAACACATTTTACAAGACCAACTAAATCTTTAGGATATATTTTGGGTGACGAAGGTAGTGCTGCTTATATCGGAAGAAATTTTCTAAATAAATATCTCCGAAATCAGTTTAGCAAAGAAACGCAGTTATATTTTAATAATAAAATGGGGCTTGATGAGGAAGCAATTCTTGACAAAGTTTATAGACAAGAGTTTCCTAATCGATTTTTGGCATCTATCCTACCCATTATTGCAGAACGCAAGTCTGACGCTCAAATTCACGCATTACTTTCAAGTTCAATAAACGATTTCATTGAAAGTTTCATTTTGAGTATTCCTAAGCATCAAGAATATAAAATAAGTTTTTGTGGTGGCACAGCTTTTCGTTTACACGACTTGATTATAGAGATATGCCACAAACACAAAATTCAATTTGATAAAATTATACAGCAACCAATTGAAGAATTAGTTGAGTTTTACACAAAAACACTATCCTAAGTTTTCTTACTTCTTCAATTCAGCAAAAGCATTTTTCAATCTCTTTAAGGCTTCAACCAAAGCCTCTATTGATGTTGCATAAGAAATTCTTATACATTCAGCATTTCCAAAAGCAGAACCCGGAACTAAGGCAACATGTCCTTTATCTAATAGATACATACATAAATCAACATCATTTTCCATTACTTTTCCATCGTAAGTAGAGCCAAAATAAGATGAAACATCCATAAATACATAAAATGCTCCTTGTGGTTTATTCAATACTAATCCTGGAATTTCTGATAATTTTTCTAAAACGAGGTCTCGGCGTTCGCGGAATGCTTCTAACATTATTTTTAATTCCTTTATATTTGCCGGATCTTCAGTAATTGCTGCTAATGATGCTCTTTGAGCGATGCTGCTAGCGCCTGATGTAATTTGCCCTTGAATTTTATCACAAGCATTAACTATTACCATTGGAGCAGCCATATAGCCTATTCTCCATCCGGGCATCGCAAATGATTTTGAAACTCCGTTCATAACAACCACTCTATCCTTCAAACTTTCGCACTCTCCTATGCTCGCATGCTTTCCAACAAAATTGATGTGTTCGTATATTTCGTCACTAATCACAATAATATTTGGATATTTAGCTAAAATATCGGCTATTGCACATAATTCTTCTTTGCTATAAACTGTTCCCGATGGGTTGCAAGGCGAAGAAAAAATAAATGCTTTGGTTTTGTTAGTAATTGCTTTTTCTACTTGCTCAGGCGTAACTTTGAAATCGGTATCAATATTAGTTTTGATATAAACAGGAACACCTTCAGCTAATTTAATCAATTCGGGATAACTCACCCAATATGGAGAAGGCACAAGCACTTCATCACCTTTATCTATGATAGCAAGCAAACAATTTGCTATTGACTGTTTTGCACCATTTGACACAACTATTTGCTCAGGTGCAAACTCTAAATTATTATCTCTAAGTAATTTTTTAGAAATAGCAGACTTTAAATCAGCATAACCACTAACAGGCGAATAGAAACTATAATTTTCATCAATTCCTTGCTTAGCTGCATTTTTAATAAAGTCGGGGGTGAAAAAATCAGGTTCTCCAACACTAAGTGTAATAACATCAATGCCTTTACTGCGTAATGCTCTGCCAAGGCGAGCCATTGCCAATGTAGCAGATTCTTCCATATTACGCACTCTTTCAGATAATAATATTGTACTCATAAATATTGTAAATTTTAGTTATTGATAATTTTCAGCAAACATACATATTATTCAATTAAGTATTAATAGAACTTTGCAAAAAATTAAGTATTTAAAAAGTTGTAATTTTATAGCAATTTTTTAAAAGCTATGAATAGAACCATAATCCTTATTTTGTTATCTATTATTTGTAATATCGGAATAGCACAAAATGCTATTGTGAAAGGAGTTATTAAAGATATTAATAGTAAAGAATCTTTGATTGGAGTTAATATTATTTATGAAAAAAATCAAGGTGTTGTTAGCGATGAAAATGGAGCGTATAAACTTACACTCCCTGCTGGAGAATACACAATTCGCTATTCATTAATGGGATATTCTGAAATTGAGAGGAATTTGTTTTTAACTGACAATCAATTAGTAGAACTGAATATTTTTCTTGAATTGGAAGCAAAAGCCTTAGATGCTGTCGTTGTGTCAGCAAGTAGATTTGAGCAAAAAATATCTGAAGTTACTGTATCTATGGAAATAATTCAGCCTGCTTTAATTGAAAGTAACAATATTACATCACTTGAAGAGGCAGTGCAAAAAGTACCCGGTGTTTTTATAATAGATAATCAAATGAGTATTAGAGGTGGCAGTGGCTATGCTTACGGCGTTGGGAGTAGAACATTATTATTAGTTGATGACATACCTCTTTTAACAGGCTCATCGGGTGAAGCCAGATGGGATTTTGCTCCATTAGAAAATCTTCAACAAGTTGAAATTATTAAAGGAGCTAGCTCTGCTCTTTATGGTTCATCAGCATTAAATGGAGTAGTGAATATTAGAACTGCTTTTGCCTCTTATGAGCCAAAAACTTCGATTAACTTAACAAGCGGAATTTATGACAACCCGAAACGAGATGCAATAAAATGGTGGAATACTTCTTCTCCTTTTTATTCAGGTGTTCGATTTTCACATGCTCAAAAATTTGGCAATGCCGACCTTGTGCTTGGTGCTAATGCTTATTCCGAAACAGGATATCAAGAAAACAATGAAGAGCAAAGAATGAGAGTTAATATGAACTTTCGATATCGTAGCCGCAAAATTGAGGGTCTATCAAGCGGAATTAATTTTAATTATATGGATAGAACAGGTAGTCAGTTTTTATTATGGTTAGATGGTAATACCGGCGTTTGGCAAGCTAATCCTACATTTCAGCAATCTTATCATAATACATCTTTCAACTTATATCCTTACATAACATACTTTCCAAATCAAAATACTAAACACAGTCTAAAAACCAGACTATACAGCATTCACAATAAAAACAATACAGGACAAAACAACATTGATGATACTTATTTTGCTGAATATCAGTTTCAAAAAACTTTTGCACAATCAACTACAATTACTTCAGGAGTTAGTGGTTCATACATTGAAAGTCTATCCGAAATTTATGGAAACGACAAGCATTTTGGTTCTAACCTTGCATTATATTCACAATTAGACAAAAAATTGTTTTCCAGATTGAATTTGTCTTTTGGTGGCAGATTAGAGGGATATAGACTTGACGAAGATGATTTAAAATTTCGCCCACTTATCCGCACTGGTTTAAATTATAGCATTGATGAATTTACTTTTTTAAGAAGCTCTTTCGGCATGGGATATAGATATCCAACCATTTCGGAAAAATATACAGCTACTAGTTCTGGAGCTATTCGCATATTTCCGAATCATCAACTTTTAGACGAAACAGGCTGGAGTTCTGAAATAGCTATGATGAGAGGCTTTCAGATTAGCAATTGGTATGGATATGTTGATATTGCCTTATTTTGGACTGAATATAAAAACATGATTGAATTTATGTTTGATTACCATAATCCTGATAGTGTTACTTTAGTGGCTTGGCCCAATACCGACCCAAATTATTTTCAAAATTGGATTGGTTTTAAAGCAGAAAATATCAGAAATGCACAAATTAGCGGAATTGATTTTACTGTCAAAGGAGAAGGGACATTTTTTGGTTTACCAGCCAGATTATTAGCCGGATACACTTATACAAATCCGATAGATGCAGATGCTAAAAAACATACTAATAATACTTCAACAAATAGCAATATTCTGAAATACAGATTTTATCATAATCTTAAATTGGATTATGAAATTCAATACCATAAAATATCACTTGGCATAAATGGTGAATATTGTAGCCACATTATCAACATTGATAAAGCATTTGAAGACACAATTAGATTTCCAAACGGACAAGCAATTGTTTCAAGTGATGGTCCAGTATTTTTGCTGCCCGGATTAGCAGAATACAGAGAAAAACATAATAAAGGTTTTTTGGTTTTTGATATTCGTTTAACTTGGAATGTTAGCGATAAAATTAGATTTAGTGCCGGAGTTAAAAACCTCTTCAACAAGGAATATATGATTCGTCCTGCAGATGTACAAGCCCCAAGGACTTATGTTGTACAATTAAATATTAGAGTTTAATGAGAAAAACAGAATTGACAGTACTTATTGCACCTTTAAATTGGGGACTTGGACATGCAACACGATGTATCCCTTTGATTAAGTCTTTTATTGCACATTCATGCAAAGTTGTAATATGTAGCGATGGAGCATCTCTATCTTTGCTAAAAAAAGAATTTCCTGAACTTACATTTGAAGAATTGCCCGAATTTTCTATCAAATATTCAAAAAAACGCTGCTTTTTTAATTCAATAATTCTGAAACAACTGCCTTATTTTTTTAAAAGTATTAAAGCGGACAATGAAACAGCCAAGCATTTGGTGGATAAATACAAACCAAATATTATTATTTCAGATAATCGCTACGGATTTTATAACGATTATGTCTTTTCGATATTTCTAACTCATCAAATAAAACCTATAATTAACATCAAAGCAAACTTTTTAAAGCAAATCATATATAAAAAACTTTGGTCTTTAATGGATAATTTCAATGAAATTTGGGTTCCTGACTATCCTGAATCGCCAAGTTTATCAGGTAAATTATCTCATAATACAGCTTATAAAAATACTATAAAATATTGTGGTCCTCTTTCAAGGTTTGAAAATATAAATGTTCAAAATCAACAATTTAGTTCAGATATTTTAGCAATTGTTTCTGGTCCTGAACCATCAAGAACTCAATTTGAAGACTATCTAAAAGACGAATTGCAAAATATTAACTACAAAACCATTATATTTAGTGGCACTCCAGAACAAGGAATAAAAGAAAAACAGTATAAAAATTTACAGATTTTCACACATCTAAAAACTGATATTTTTCAAGAATATATAACAAACACAAAACTTATTATTGCTCGTTCGGGCTATTCTACAATTATGGACGCATATATAATGCAGAAAAAAACAATAATTATAGCAACACCAGGACAAAGCGAACAAGAATATTTAGTTGAATTGCATAAAAATTCAGAACTATTTTATCCTATCATTAAAGCTGATTCACTAAAAAACACTATTGATAAAATTCTATTACAAACTGAGCAAGAATCAATAAAACCTGCCCTATTGCACGATGATTTAATTAGTGAAACTATACAAAATATTGAATCAAAATGTGGAATTGAGACTTTTTGCAAAACTAAT
Source organism: uncultured Bacteroidales bacterium (assembly GCA_964551645.1). Lineage (GTDB taxonomy): Bacteria > Bacteroidota > Bacteroidia > Bacteroidales > DTU049 > CAZKDV01. Next base: position 15,657 of record CAZKDV010000025.1, read on the forward strand.
TAGCAAACTCAAAAAAACTAATTGCAATTTTTCCTAATAAGGTCATAACCCTCTGCATTTCCCATTTGTCCTGCTGCACTCCAATCTCTACATGCTTCTGTTTTTTGTCCTAACATACTATAAGCAGTGCCTCTTGCGATATAAATATGTGAATAATCGGGATTTCTTTTTGCAAACAAATCATAATCTTCAATAGCTTCTTTGTACAAACCAAGTCTGTACTTAGCTAAACCTCTGAAATAAAAAACATAATCATGTTGCTGTTCAAGTTGCAAAAAAACATCATAATCTTTAATTGCACCATGAAAATCGCCTAAATGAAATTTAGCAAGACCGCGAACATAAAAGGCTTTAGCATAATCGGGTTGAAGTTCTATAACTTTAGAAAAATCAACAATTGCATTGGTGTAATCATCTAAATAGAACTTATTAATACCTTCATTATAATAATGTTCTATAGTTTGCGTATATCCTACAAAAGCAAGAAAGAAGGCAATGGTAAAGACAAAAACTTTATTTTTCATTTTTATTTTTTTTCAAAATTAATATTTTTTTCAAAATTCAAGCTATCTATAACTTCATTTGCTCTATTTATAGCTTGGTGAACATCGGGTAAAAAGTTTTCTACCCCAATCAGAGTATCAATACCATTTTTAGCAAACTCGCCCCTAACCTGCTCATTTGCTTTTGAAATAATAATATGAATACCGAATTTTTGTTTACGAATAATGAAGTTTCTAAAATTATTAACTGCTGTTGCATCTACAAAAGGAACTCTCCAAAACCTAATTATCAATACTTTAGGCGGACTTGAAATATTTTTATCAATTTCATCAAAAATATTTGCTACTCCAAAAAAGAACGGACCACGCATTTCAAACACTTCTACTCCATCAGGAATAGTAATTTTTTCTCCTCTTTTTTCCTCATTTTCATTATTTTCATTCTCAACTTCTAATTTTAAAACATCAATTTTTGTAGTGTCCACAGTTCTTTTGATAAATAGAACAGATGCAAGAACAACGCCGAATAATATTGCCATAGTCAAATCAACTAAGACAGTTAATAAAAATGTAGAAACTAAAACCCCAACTTCAAGTTTATTATTTTTCAATAGTCTTTTAAAAGAACGCCATTCACTCATATTGTACGCTACAACAGCCAATATTCCGCCCAAACAACTTAAAGGTATTAATTTGGCTTGACTTCCGAAAAACAATAAAATCAGTAAAAGTACAATTGCGTGTATCATACCTGCAACAGGTGTTTTGCCTCCGTTACGAATATTTGTCATAGTTCGTGCAATAGCACCGGTTGCCGGGATTCCACCAAATAAACCTGAGAATATGTTAGCAGTTCCTTGTGCAATTAATTCTGTATTCGACCTGTGATTTGTGCCAAGTGCTCCATCAGCAACCATAGCTGAAAGAAGCGACTCTATAGCACCGAGCATTGAAATAGTAAATGCCGGAAGAAGCAACATTCTGAATGTTTTATACGAAATTATAGGAATTACAGGTGCTGGAATTTTAGAGGGTATTTCTCCAAAACGCCCACTATTTCCAATAGTTTCTACATCAAGTTTAAAGAAATAAACAATAAGCGTAGTTATAATCAATGCGACTAATGTTCCCGGAATTTTTTTATTAATTTTAGGCATGAAAACTATCATCAATATTGTGAAAACAGCAATAGCAACGGCAATCCAATTTATAGTATGAAAATATTTTCCAAAAACAATAAATTTTTCAACAAAGTTTGAAGGAACATCTTCGGGTATAACTAATCCGAATATATCTTGTATTTGCGAAGAGAAAATAACTACTGCTATTCCACTTGTAAAACCAATAATGATAGGATATGGCATAAACTTGATAATTGTCCCAAGTTTGAACAAACCCATAGCAATTAACATGCAACCGGCTAAAATTGTAGAAATAATAAGTCCTTGTATTCCAAATTGCTCAACAATGCCGTAAACAATAACAATAAATGCTCCTGTGGGACCGCCAACTTGTACATGGCTACCTCCTAAGGCAGAAATCAAAAAACCTGCAATAACTGCTGTAATAATACCTTTTTCGGGCGACACTCCAGACGCAATTGCAAAAGCAATAGAAATAGGCAATGCAACTACACCTACAATAACACCAGCACTTAAATCACTTAAAAACTTTTTTGAATTGTAGTTTTTTAATGTTGTAAACAACATTGGTCTGAAATACTTTTTCACTCTTTCCTTAATATCCATATCAATAAAAATTATGCGTACAAATTTCGTAAAGATTTCTACAATAATAGAACAAATAAACTAATTTAATAAATAAAAGTAAATTTAGCGATGATTTTCACACATTTCACAATAATATGTGTACACAAATATATTAGGATATAAGAATGTTGTAGTTCATTACAACAACTCCAATCTTTTGGAATCCGATGAATATCCAAATTTCTTCGGGAAGTTGAACGATTTTTTATTTATTTTCAAAATGCACAAAGGGTTCAATTTAGTAATTTCATTTATAAATATTTTGCGAACAGTAGCAAAATGTACTACCTTTGGCGAAAATTATCTCAAATGAGTTCAACCCAGAATTACAATAGAATATCTGATTGGATTAATGAATGTCAATCCAAAGGCAAGTTATCGTTTAGTTTAGAGGAAGTTAAATCAACCTTTAAAGACGATACCGATACTACAATTAAGTTTGGTTTAAATCGTTTGGTTCGGAAGCAGAAAATCGTGTCAATTTTCAAGGGTTACTATGTAATTGTTCCACCGCAGTATTCATCAAAAGGAATTTTGCCACCTGCCCTTTTCATTGACGGATTGATGAAATTTTTGGAACGAAATTATTACATTGCTCTTTTAAATGCAGGTAGTTTGCACGGTGCAGGACATCAGCAACCGCAAGAATATTTTGTAATAACAGAATATCCAGTATTGCGACCGACTAACAAATGTGGAATAAAAATCAATTACATCAGCACAAAGCAAATTCCTCCGATTTCTTTTATAGAAAAAAAGAAGACCGAAACAGGCTATATCAATGTTTCCAATCCGATTTTAACAGCTATTGATTTAATCAATCACGAAAAACGAATTGGCGGTTTAAACCGTGCAACGACCGTAATTAACGAACTATTGGAAAACATCAAACAAAAAGATTTTACAAAGGAATTGATTACTTACGCAAATGCAACAACTTTACAGCGTTTTGGCTATATTTTAGAAGAAATATTAGGCAACCAAAATTTAGCTGACAAATTGTTTTCACTTTGCCAAAAAGCAGATATAAAATTCTATCAAATTCCATTAAAAGCATCAGGAGAAAAAATGAAAGCACCGATAAACGAGAAATGGAAAATTATAGTAAACACTGAAATTGAGATAGACTAATGATACCACAAGCATACATAACCGAATGGAGTAATTTTGTTCCTTGGAAAACGAATGAACAAGTAGAACAAGATTTGATTATTTGCCGAGCATTGATAGAGATTTTTAGTAACAATTTTTTGGCAAACAGTTTGGCTTTCAGAGGCGGAACGGCTTTACACAAACTGTATTTACAACCACAGGTGCGTTATTCAGAAGATATTGATTTGGTGCAAATTCGTCCTGAACCAATCAAAGAAACTATACAGCAACTTCAAAAAGCACTATCTTTTCTCGGAAAATCAAATGTGATGCCCAAGAAAGACAACAACACAATTTACTATAAATTTGAATCGGAATTTCCGCCTATTCAAATTTTGAAATTGAAAGTAGAAACCAATTGCAGAGAGCATTTTTCTGTTTTGGGTTGGGAGAAAAAGGAGTTTGAAGTTCAGTCAAGTTATTTCAATGGTAAATGTGATTTGACAACTTACAAATTGGAAGAATTATTAGGAACAAAACTTCGGGCATTGTATCAACGCAGAAAAGGCAGAGATTTGTTTGACCTTTGGAAAGCCTTGACAACAGCTAATCCAAACACAAACTTGATAATAAGATGCTACAAAGAATATATGCAATTTTCGTTAGACAAACCTATTCCAACTAAAAAGGAATTTTTGCTAAACATCGAACGCAAAAAAACAGACAGCGAATTTTTAGGAGATACGGTTGCTTTGCTACGACCTAATGAAAATTACAATCAAGATAAGGCATTTGAAGTAGTAATAGAAAAGTTGATTGAGAAAATGTAAGTCCAACCCACAAAGCAAGCATATTTGCAAACCACCCTTCGCCAAGCTGCCGACCACTATAATTCATTGCAATAAGCTCAACTCACTCAATATTGATGAATATCCGAATTTCTTCGGGAAATTGCACAAATTTTCATTTTTTGCTCAAATTGCTCTGCAGGGCTAATATTATGTTTATAATCCGTATAAACCTTGTTCCATAATATATTCTGCAACCCTTTTCGGCAAGAACTGTGTTAGCAATATCTTGTTGTTTTTAGCATATTCGCGAATTTCAGTTGAAGAAATATCTATAAGAGGTGCATCTATAAACTGAACATTATGATAATTTAACATTCTGTCCTTTTCAACACTCACACTTCGGGGATAAACTATGACATTATATTTTTCCATAATTTCGTCTGCATTTTTCCATTTATGAAATAGAGCAAGATTATCTGTGCCAATTATCAAATAAAATTGACAGTTTTTATGCAATTCGGATAAATAATTTAATGTATTGATTGTATATGACGGTTTCGATAGATGAAATTCGATATCGGAGCATTTAAAAGCAGTTTCATTTTCAACAGCAAGTTCAAGCATTTTCAATCTATGTGCTTCATTTGTCAGTAGTTCCTTATCTTTTAACGGATTTTGAGGTGAAAGCACAAACCAAACTTCGTCTATATCAAGATTTTCTTTTATGTATGCACCTATCATCAAATGACCAATGTGAATAGGATTAAATGAACCGAAATAAAGTCCTACTTTAACAGTATCCATTAATTAGCATTTAAGAAATTTAAAATAAGTGTTTTTATTTTTTCAATTGCTATTTCTAAGTTGTCATTTATTATTATTTCATCAAACTTCTGTGCATAAGTTATTTCTTGTTCGGCTCGCAAAATTCTTTGTTCTAAACCTGCTTGAGTTTCAGTATTTCTATTTTCTAATCTTTTTTTTAATTCACTAAGTGAAGGAGGCATAATAAATAAAGCAATTGCATTATCTTGAAAATATTCCTTCAAACGCAAACCTCCTTTGACATCAACATCGAATAAAATATTTTTTCCATGTGTAAGCAATCGTTCCACTTCTGATTTTAAAGTTCCATAAAACTGATTATTATATACTTCTTCCCATTCTACAAATGCGTTTTTTTTAATCAGTTCAGAAAATTCATTTTCGCTGTAAAAGTAATAATGCACTCCATTTTCTTCATTTGCTCTTGGAGTTCTGTTGGTTGCTGAAACAGAAAAGGAACAATTAAATTTTTCATCATTTAAGATGGTATGTGCAATTGTTGTTTTCCCCGAACCCGAAGGAGCAGATAATATTATTATTCTATGTCTCTTATTCATAATACATTATATAATTGTTCTTTAATTTTTTCTATATCATCTTTCATATTAACAACATATTTTTGAATATCAATATCGTTTATTTTCACTCCTAATGTATTTAACTCGCGATGAATTTCTTGAGAGATGAAAATTAGTTTTTTACCATTGCTAATAGGATTATTCATTGTTTCAACAAAAAAAGCACAATGATTTTTAGCTCTTGAAATTTCTTCAGAAACATCGCTTCTTTCAAGATAATACAAGACTTCCTGTTCTAATCTATTTGCATCTAAATTGATATTTTGTGCAAAACTTGAAATATTTTGAATAATTTTAGCATGTAGCTCTTCCCTCCTATTATCCAATAATTTTTCAATATTGCTGATGATATTTTGAATATTGTGAATATACTTGTTTAACTCGTTATATATAGCATCGCCTTCTTGCTTTCTCCATTTGCTAACCTCATTTATGGTATTTAAAATAGCTTCTTTTATTTTACACCACTCTTCATCAGATATTGACTGATTTTGTGTCTGAATTAAATCGGGAAATTTAAGTAAAATAGAAAGATAGTCTTGGGGTTCATCAATACCAAGAACTGATTTCAATTGTTTTAGTTGATTATAGTAATGCTTTGCTTTTTCGGTAACAATTTCAGCTTGGGTATCATTAACAGAAGCATTGTGAACAATAAAAGCATCAATTTTCCCTCTATTTAGTTGTTCAATAAGTACTTGCCTAATCTCAATCTCTCTCTCTCTCAATGAGTTAGATAGTTTTATATTAATATCTGCATTTTTAGAGTTTAATGTTTTTATATAAACTTCATACACACCTGATTGCAAGTTTATTTGTGTTTTGCCAAAGCCAGTCATGGAAAGTATCATAAGTAGAAATCTTTAAATTCGTGTCAAATTTACAATAAGTATTGTATTTTTGAGAGAAAAATGGGTCAATATATAAAAATAATTCGGAATTTTGTATAATTAGATTACAAACAAATGTTTATTAATAAAGCTCTTACCGATGTAAATCTATTTGATAATGTTACGGATTTTTACAATTCCTTGCTTGCTGACATTGAAGAAGCAAAACAAAGTATATATTTTCAAATCTACAGAATTACAAAAGAAGAGGTTGGAGAAAGATTTAGAGATGCTTTAGCCAAAAAAGCAGCAGAGGGAGTAAAAGTAATTGTTCTGATTGATGCTTGGGGCACTGGCTCATCACTTAATTTTTTCAAACCGATTATTGAAAATGGAGGTCAAGTTAAAGTATTTAACTCTATTCGTCTTGACACTACTTTGGCACAAAGCCATAAGCGAAATCATAGAAAAATAATTGTTATTGACACAATTATTTCTTACATAGGTTCAAGTAATATTTCTTATTACAACACCTCGTGGAGAGAACTTGTTCTAAGAATAAAAGGACATCTTGCAAATCCATTAAAACATATTGTAGAAACTGATTTTAAACACAATAAGCGATATTCATATACTAAAAAACGATTTTCTTGTTCGTTGCATTATCATGGTTTTGAAATAATTCGAGATATACCTTCAAGTATTAAACAAAAGGTAATGAAGAAATATCTATATTTAATTAGGCAAGCAAAAAAATCTATTTACATAGAAACTCCATATTTTTTACCCGGGCATAGGCTACGAAAAGCATTAGAAGAAGCAGCAATGCGAGGAATAAATGTTCAAATAGTAATGCCTGTTTACTCCGATGTAAGACTTGTTGATGTTTTAAGAAATAGATACTTAGGAAAATTGCATATTAAAGGTGTTTCTCTTTTATACTACAAAGTGGCAAATCTTCATTCAAAGTTGTGCATAATTGATGATGAAACATTCCTTGTAGGTTCTTCAAATATGGATTATAGAAGTTTTCGCTATATGCACGAAATTATGCTTTTAGGTAAGCATAAAAATATATTAGATAAACTAAATGAACACAAAAATAAAAGTTTAAGCCAAACAAGCCCTTTTGATTATGAAACATGGGTAAATCGCTCTGTAGTTGAAAGATTTATAGCAACGCTACTTGTGCCAATAAGGTATTTGTTCTAATTATTTTTTTTCAATATCAATATCATGTCCCATCTTTTTTTGCTTAGTCAACATATATTTATAATTATATTGGTTAACTTGGCAAATCAAAGGAATTGTTTCAACAATTTCAATTCCATAGGCTGACAGTCCTACTTTTTTTGTGGGATTATTTGAAATTAGTTTAATTTTCTTTGCTTTTAAGTGTTGCAAAATTTGTGCTCCTATGCCATAATCTCTTTCATCTGGTTTAAAGCCAAGATGAATATTTGCTTCAACTGTATCCATTCCTTGTTCTTGCAAATGATAAGCTCTAAGTTTATTTAACAAACCAATTCCTCTACCCTCTTGATTTAAGTATAAAACAACACCTTTTCCTGCATCTTCAACAATTTGCATTGCACTATGCAATTGATGACCACAATCACATTTTGAGCTTCCGAAAATATCGCCAGTCATGCAAGATGAATGCACTCGCACAATAACTGTCTCATCATCTTCCCAACTTCCTTTTGTGAGTGCAAGATGTAGAGTATCATTATTAATTTCTCTAAAAGCATGTAATGTAAAATTACCATAATCCGTTGGTAATGACACACTTTCTTCAAGTTTTACAAGGCTTTCATTTTTTAGTCTATATGCTATTAAATCTCTAACTGATATGATTTTCATATCAAATTTATCAGCAATCTCAAACAAATCATACAACCTAGCCATACTTCCGTCATCATTCATAATTTCAACTAAAGCTGCAACTGATTTCATATTGGCTAACCTCATAAGGTCAACACATGCTTCGGTATGTCCTGCTCGTTTTAAAACACCACCTTCTCTTGAAATAAGTGGAAAAATATGTCCGGGTCTTCCTAAATCTTCAGGCTTAGTGTTTTCATCAACAATGGCTAAAATTGTTTTAGCTCTATCGCTGGCTGAAATGCCTGTAGTGCAACCATGCCCCAACAAATCAACTGATACAGTAAATTGAGTTTCGTGCATAGAAGTATTTTGATTGACCATTTTATCAAGATGAAGCTCTTTACTTCTTTTTTCGGATAATGGAACACAAATTAAACCCCTGCCATATTTTGCCATAAAGTTAACTATCTCAGGAGTAATTGTTTCAGCTGCTGCTACAAAGTCTCCTTCATTTTCTCTGTCCTCATCATCAACTACAATGATTAATTTCCCTTTTTTTAAGTCTTCTATTGCTTCCGGAATAGTGTCCAATTTACGCTTCATATCAAACTACATTTTATAAGTACCGATAATTGATTTGCAAAATTACAAATAATAATTTCTTACGGCTTTTTATAGACTAATTATTTTGATTTATTTTATGATAAAATTATTTATGCTGCATTTGACACCAAAATCTATACAGTAATCTCGCCTCTCAAAGAAATATTTAGCATTTTTTTGATTTCATCATTACTTAGTTTTTGTCCTAATAAAAACATAAGTTTAGCAATTGCTGCTTCTGTGGTAATATCATACCCTGATACCACTCCAATATTATGAAGTTGCAAGCTAGTTGAATATTTGCCCATTTCAACTAAGCCACCAGCACATTGAGAAACATTAAGTATAATAATTCCATTATCAATTGCCTCTTTTAGAAGTTGTATAAACCATTTGTCTGTTGGAGCATTGCCAGAACCATAAGTTTCTAAAATCACAGCACGCAGGCTTTTAGAATGTAGTACAGCTCTTACAACATCTTCGGAAATTCCGGGATATAATTTCAGTATAGTTACATTAGTGTCAAGTGATTTATGTACTTTAAGTTTTTTATGATTAGGCTTTGCAATATGTTCTACTCTATAATGAATTTGCACCCCAGCATCAGCAAGTGCAGGATAATTGCCAGAAATAAAGGCTTGAAAGTCGTTTGCATTAAATTTCGAAACTCTATTACCTCTAAATAAATGGTTTTCAAAAAATAAACATACTTCAGGCACAATTGGTTTATTTTCTTTTTTTGCTAACGCAACCTCAATTGCATTAATAATATTTTCTCTTCCGTCAGTCCTCCTTGCTCCTAATGGCAATTGTGAGCCAGTAAACACAACAGGTTTGCTAAGATTTTCGAGCATAAAACTGAGCATTGACGCTGAATACGCCATAGTGTCCGAACCATGAAGTATAACAAACCCATCATATTGCTCATAATTTTTTTCAATCACACCAGCAAGTTCAATCCAAAAATCTGGTTTAATGTCAGAAGAATC
>CAZKDV010000026.1:0-22025 GCA_964551645.1 uncultured Bacteroidales bacterium
TATGATTATATATTTTTATCAAATAAATAGTCTTAAATGTAAATCATTTTGGTATTATTCCAGCATAGGCTTCAGTTTCGCAAATTATTCCCGAATACAATTTGTTGTTTTTTTTGCAAAAAATTTCTTTTCCAAGCAATTCCTTAGCAATTAGAACAACATTATTCCTTGTGTAAAAATCTTTTTCTAATTTCATCAATATTTTGAATGATCCAAATTATCAAGGCGTTGTTATGGCTGCTGGCAATATTTTTCCATTGAAAAAATTGTGTCCAGTTTTAGCAAACGACACAATAAAATCAGCCATTTGCTTGGGCGAAATGGGTGCTTTGTAATCGGGAAAAGCCATTTTTAACATTTCAGTTTGCACTGCACCAAGAGCTATTGCATTAACAAAAATCTTTCTTTCTTGCAATTCAACTGCCAAAGATTCAGTTAGATTTGACAAAGCTGCCTTGCTTGCCGAATATGCACTTAACCCAGCAAATTTAACACTTCCCTGAACACCGCCCATGCTCGTTATGTTTACAATGTGAGAATTGGAAGCAAATAATGATAATAAGGATTGAATTAGAAAATACGGAGCTTTTATATTTACATTAAAAACAGTATCAAATTCGCTTTCCGTAACTTTTTCAAATAGTTTGTTTGTTAATATTCCTGCATTATTTATAAGAATATCAATATTAGGAACATATTGCAAAATCATCGACTTCAAACTTTGATATTCGGATATATTGCTTAAATCAAACTGAATAGGAATAAAAGCATTTGAGTTGTCGGACAGTAGTTTGATTTTATCTAGTTCACTTCCCCTTCTTGCAATGCCAATAACAGTATGATTTCCGTCATTTAAAAATGTTTTTACAATTTCTGCACCTATGCCACTACTACAACCTGTAACTATAATATTCATGCTCATAAAAATTAATCGAAGTATAAAAATTTTTCGCCTGTTTTTTCTATCAAAATTTTATTCCATTCTTCCGAATAACCTACATGCTTTGGAGATAAAGGATAGCCCCATGGGTTTTTCAAAAACGCTCCACCTTTCTCTTGTTTTACATTGCCGTCTATATATTTTACAAGTAAAAATCTAAACAATTCTTCCCAACTTGCAACTGTTTTATTTCCGGCATTTACAGAAAATTTTGTTAATATTTCTCTGGCTTCTGTTGGGTTTGTTTTATATAATTGAGATGCTTTTTTATCAATTTCAGGAACCGTCCTAATAAAAGACATTTCAAGTTCGGATTGAACTTTTTCTATATCTTTAATCATTAAATTATAGTGTAGATATGCAAAATTGGCTACTTTATTGAATGTCCAAAAAGCAGATGTTTCAGAATATTCTAACATAGAGCCGTTGCCCACTTCATAAGATTCTGGAACTTTTGTAATTCCGCAATACATAGGAACATAAACTGTCGAACCGGCATCGTCAACGCTAAACCATATAATACCGCCAATATGGTTTGGCAACCACGAACGAGCTTGTGCTATAAATGAAAAACCTGTTTGCTGGGTGCGAGTTGCTCTTTCGTGAAAATACTCTTTTCCATCATGTTTCCAAGTTAATGGTCTCCAACGATAGGGGAGTTCGTTAGGTTCTGCGCCAAAATCTTTAGTCATATCAAACTTAGTTCCTTGCAAATAATCTCTTTTTGCTTGCATCAAATCATGTACACTAATTTTTCTGTTTGGTTTGATATACAAAGGCATTCTGTTGGACAAATCATAACCTCCAGCATAATCAATATATTTCTCCATATCGTCATTAAACTGCCTGAAAAAAGCCCAAACACGAATTTCGCAAAAACGAGCTGCACTAAAATTAATAGGTGCATAGGCATCGGAAAAACTAAATTCGCTGTTTTTACCAGAAAAATATCCTTGTTTTCTTGCAAATTCGATAATATCTTCTTTATACACTACTTCTACGGAGGAAAGATTAATTTTATTCAAATATTTTGAATTAATTGATGTTTTTCCGTCATGCAAGGGAAAGTTAGTTATACGCGCATGATTAGCATGTGCCGAAATATATCCATCAGGTATGCGGATGGCAACCCAAACAGCACCTTTATTAGCATTATATTGCTCTCCTGTTTTTTTATCTGTTTTCATATCAATTCCTTTGCCTACAATTTCCATAATCCACACTTCATTAGGGTCGGCAATAGAAAAAGATTCGCCCGAACTATAATATCCATATTTTTCTATCAATTCGGCAATTATTTGAATAGCTTCTCTTGCAGTTTTTGCTCTATCCAAAGCAATAAACATCAATGCTCCATAATCCATCAATGCAGTTGTATCTTCAAGTTCGCTTCTGCCACCAAATGTAGTTTCGCCAATAGAAACTTGATATTCGTTCATATATCCAACAACATTGTGTGTTTGCAAAGCTTGTGGAATTTTACCAATCGGTCTATTTGTACTTCTATCCAATATTTGAACATAAGCATCTGATGAATGCGTTGCACCTTTGCGAAAGTACAATTCTCCGTATCTAATATGCGAATCGGCAGCATAGGTTATCATAGTTGAGCCATCAACCGAAGCTCCTTTGGTAATTAAAAAACTAGTACAAGGCATAGCCTTATTGACAAGAATAACGAAAAAGAATACTTGAAAGATAGTTTTGAGTTTCATAGAATTGTTTTTTTAGCAAATATAATTGTTTTTGCAAGAAAATGAAGTTTTTTACACTTTTACAATGTGTCCTTAATAAACTTGTATAAGAAGAATAATGCACTTATTGCTGCCCTCTCGATAATATTTGTACGAAGCGAGCCACCTAATTGAAATAATTGTGTTTTGGTTTCATTCTTATTGCCAACGCAAATCCATACAGTTCCGATGGGCTTTTCAGATGTTCCGCCTTCGGGACCTGCAATTCCGCTTATTGACAAAATATAGTCGGTTTTAAAGTGTTTTATCGCTCCAACTGCCATTCCCTTAACTGCTTGTTCGCTTACTGCTCCATGCTTTTCGATAGTGCTTTCATCAACATCTAACATTTTTGATTTTATCTCATTGGAATATGCAATTATTGAACCTTTGAAAAAAGCAGAACTTCCGTGATTTGAAGTAAATAAATGAGAAATATATCCTCCTGTACAACTCTCGGCAAGACTCAAAGTAATATTATTATTAACGCACATATCATGAATTAATTTACTCAAACTTGGTGTATCTCTTCCCAAATACACATCTGAAAAAATATGTTTGAACTCTGCATCTATTTTTGCAAACAAATCATTGTCAGCAGTATTCATAATATGGTTAGAATGTGTAATTCTTACTTTTACAAGTCCGGGTGATGGTAAAAATGCAACTTCGCAATTATTTTCAAACACAGATGTATCAGATTGTATTGCGTCAAACAGATATGATTCTCCAATGCCGATAAATGTATAGTCAGACGAATATATTTTATCATTTGCATTGATTTTTTCGTTTAGATACGGTATGATTTTATTGCTCACAAGCCATTCAAACTCAAAAGGAACGCCCGGCAACGCTAAAGTAAGTTGTTTGTTTTTCTCAAATAATAAACACGAAGCTGTTCCAACTTCATTAAAAATGATTTGAGCTTTGTCGGGAACTAAGGCTTGCCTTCTGTTTGTGTCCGAAAGAGTTCTATTTCTTCTTTTGAAAAGTGCAATCAGATGTTGTTCCACTTCATTGTTCATAATAAGTTTACTGTCAAAAACTTGGCATAGAGCATATTTTGTAATGTCATCATGTGTTGGAACTAAACCACCCGAAATGAAACGCATATCTGCATTTGCATCATTATTTTTTATAATTGAAATAATATCTTTCAGTTCATCTTTGATAGTAGTGATTCTTTTTACCTCAATGTCAATGCTATGAAGCATTATGCTTAAAAAATTACTATTTGTATCTTTAGTTTTTCCATTAGTTATTTCGTTTCCGATAATAATTATTTCTGCTGTTTTCATTTAGTATGTGTTAAATTAAAGTAAGGTGCAAAATTAGTTAAGATTGTCCAACAAATGATATTGTACATCTTGCTTTAATTTTTTTATGCAAATAGAATATTTTATAGTGCTTGTTTTTGTAATTTCGCCGAAAAAAAATGAAAATCTTATTTTCATCTGGTTCTTCGTCTTGGGGTGGCTTAGAAATGCAATCTTTGTCTTTGGCAAAAGCTTTTCAAAAAAGGGGGCATGATGTAATGTTGGTGTCTCAAAAAAATTCGACTTTGACAAAAAAATCAAAAGCGGAAGGCTTGATTGTGAATGAATTGTCGTGGACTGACTTTAATACTTTTACAAATATTGTCAAACTTAGGAAAATCATCGGGAACTTCAAGCCTAATATTATTCACACTCAATTATCGCATGATTTGTGGGTATTGGCTCCTTCTAAACTGGCACATAAACAATCGAAACTCATTTTGACAAAAAGAATGGCAAGTAAATTGGCTAAGAAAGATATTTTGCACAATTATTTGTATAAAAAAACTGACCATATTCTTTGTGTGTCAGAATTTATTAGGCAGAATGTTCTAAAAACAGTTAGAATTTCGCCCGAACAAACAAGTGTTATGTACAATGGCTTGCATATTGGCAGATTTAATCCAGATTTGTATGATAAATGCAAATTGAGAGAAAAATATAAAATTGATAAAGATGCTTTTGTAATTGGCTTTTTGGGACGATTTACTTTTATGAAAGGGCATCAAGAATATTTTGAAGCATGTTCGATTGTTCAAAAAATGTATCCAAGTTTGAAATTTAATTTTTTAGTTGCTGGTGGCGATAGCTTTGGAGAAAGTAAATTTGGAGATAAAATGAGGATTTTAGGCAAAGAAATGCTTGGAGAAGGAAATGTGATATTTACAGGCGATATTTCAAATTCGGCTGAAGTTTTGGCAGTAATGGATATATTGGTTTTTCCGTCTCATGAAGAATCTTTTGGCAATGTGTTGTGCGAAGCTGGTGCAATGCAAGTGCCTGTTGTTGCGTCCAATAGTGGTGGGGTTCCTGACATAGTCGAAAATGGAGTTACGGGTATTTTGGTGCCTCCATTAGATAGCAAAGCCTTAGCCGATGGCATTAGATTTTATATTGAAGATGTTGAAAAGAGAAATTTACACTCTCAAAATGCCAGAAATTATATAATCAATAAATTTGAATTTAATAGACAAATTGAGAAACTTGGTAATTTATACGAGAGTTTAATATAATAAAAAGTATTTATTGTTTAAGCTCTTCGGCTTGTTTAAGAATTTCGTTATACTCATCTTTTGTAAGTGTACTAACGATATAATTCATTGGATTAACTTTTTCCCCGCGTTTAATAACTTCGTAATGCAGATGCGAACCTGTAGAACGCCCTGTACTTCCCATATATCCAATTTCTTGACCTCGCTTGATGATGTCTCCTTTTTTTACAATAATGCGAGAAAGGTGTCCATATAGCGTTTTGTAGCCGTAGCCGTGATTAATAATAATTACATTGCCATAGCCAGATTTGCTCAATTCTACATTTTCAACTTTTCCATCTCCAGTAGCATATATTGGTGTTCCAACTCTTCCTGCAAAATCAACGCCTGCGTGAAATGAGAAATTTTGCTTTGTAATGGGATTTCTTCTCCATCCAAATACAGAAGTAAGCCTAATTCTTTCTTTAGTTACGGGCATAATTGTTGGCAATGAAGCAAGCATTTTTTCTTTTTCTACTGCAATTTTTTGTATTTCGTCAAAAGATGCCGATTGCACATTAAGTTTGCGCATTATCTTGTCAATATTTGATATAGAAGTGCTTGCAGCTTTTGTGTTTTCTGAAAGAGCAAAAAGTTCTATGTTTTCAGTACCGCCTACACCTGAAAGTCTCATGTCTTCGGACAAAGGAGGTAGTTCGTAGATGATACGGTAAATGTCTTCGTCTTTTGATTCCAACTCATCTATTCTTGCAAGTAAATCAGAAATTCGGGCATTTAAAATAGCATATTTAACTTGATAATTTTGAATTTTGTTATTCAAAGTTTTTTCGCGAGGAGAATCAATTTCATTTATGAAGAAAAGAGCAAATAAGAAACCTAATACTAAAGATATGAATGTACCACCGAAAATTATTTTTCTTGTAAAAAATAATTTTTTGCCGTACTTAGAAAAGCTAACATCTTCAAGGTTTAACCAAAATTTCTTATCGCTCATTAGGCTTAATTTATTTCAACACGCAAAGTTAGGAAAAAAATGTAATATAATTTTAATATTTTCGCATAAAATTATTGTTATCTATTTATGACAGACAAAAAACATTTCTATCGCATTGGTGAAATTGCTAAAGAACTTGATGTAAATGCTTCTTTATTAAGGTATTGGGAGAAAGAATTAGAGCCTTTAATTGTTCCTCATCGAAATAAAAGAGGTGTTAGACTTTATACTTATGATGATTTTGAAACATTTAAGCAAATTCATACCTTAGTAAAAGTTGAAGGCATGACATTAAAAGGTGCAAAAACCAAAATACAACAACAGGGAAAAGCATTGAAAGAGCAACATGATGTTGTGAGGTCATTATTGAATATAAAAGATTTTTTGCAACAAATTAAACAAACATTAGATAGAAAGTAAGCTATATTTTACATTTATTCCTCTTTTTATGCTCACTGAAAAAATACGAATTGTGAAAAAATATATACAGTTTTATTTTAAAACGAAAAATAAACACTGTATTCATTCTCCATTTGTTTATGATTTTTACATTAATGTTCTGAAACCACAAAATAAATGCACTATTGAGAGATATAAGTATATCAATACACTTAGAAAAAGTTTATATAGTTCCGATAATAGTAAATCTACTGAAGATATTGGTGCAAGTTCAAAAACTACAGATTTAAATAAGTCTTTAGAGAAAAAAATCAAAAATATTTCACAAACAAGAAAAGGGGGCATAGTTTTATCTCGTTTAACGGAATTTTCAAAAGCTAAAACAATAATTGAACTTGGAACAGGTGGAGGAATAGGTACTTTATATTTACGAGAGGGCAACCAAGACGCAAATATATATACAATTGAAGGCAACGATATTATTGCTGCACAAGCAAAAAGTTTATTTGAGGTTGCACAAGCAAAAAACATACACTTAATACATGGAATATTTGAAGATGTTTTGCCCGATTTGCTTAATAGTGTAGAAAAAGTAGATTTAGTGTTTATAGACGGAGATCACACAAAAGACGGGACTTTAAAATACTTTAATATGCTGTTACCATATATCCATGAACATACTGTGCTTGTTTTTCATGATATATATTGGTCTGACGACATGGAAGCAGCATGGAAGGAAATATCAAATCACCTTGAAGTATCTTTGTCAATTGATGTTTTTTACTTCGGAATTGCCTTATTTTCAAAAAGGTATCAAAAAGAACATTATAGAATTAGAATTTAATTGCGATTGTATATTGTTAATTCGCATAACTTTGCATAATGAATAATTTAGAACAAATAATACAATTACATAATATTTGTCGCTATTACAATATGGGAATTGAAACGGTGAAAGCCGTTAATGATATTTCGCTTACTGTCTATAGAAATGAATATGTTGCTTTGATGGGACCTTCCGGCTCAGGAAAATCAACTTTAATGAATGTTTTAGGTTGTTTAGATACTCCTACTTCTGGAGATTATTTTCTGCATGGTCAAAAAGTTAGCGAAATGTCTGATGGCGAATTAGCTGATGTTAGAAACAAAGAGATTGGTTTTGTGTTTCAAACATTTAATCTCTTGCCAAGATATTCTGCACTTGAAAATGTAATATTACCGCTAATTTATGCAGGAATTAACAAGAGTGAAAGATTCAAAAGGGGAGAGCAAATTTTGGAAAAAGTCGGTTTGATGGATAGAATGTTACATAAACCTAACGAATTAAGCGGTGGGCAGTGTCAGAGAGTTGCCATAGGCAGAGCCTTAATTAATAATCCTTCAATTATACTTGCCGATGAGCCAACAGGAAATTTAGATTCCAAAACTTCAACAGAAATAATGTTATTGTTGCAAAATATTCACAAAGACGGAAATACAATAATTCTTGTTACACACGAAGAAGATATTGCGCGATATGCTCATCGCATAATAAGATTGAAAGATGGCTTGGTTGAATCAGATGAGCCGAATAATGATATAATAACTATTTGATAAAGAAAAATAAATTTATGAGTAATAAATCACATATTTTTGGTATTCACCCTGTATTGGAAGCACTAAAATCTGATACAAACATTGATAAAATATTTTTACTAAAAGAAATAAAACCCACTTTGCGAAGTGAAATTATGGGTTTGGCTAAAGCAAAGCAAGTTCCTGTGCAATTTGTGCCAGTAGAAAAATTAAAGAGGCTTGTTAACGGAAATCATCAAGGAATAGTTGCTACAATTACCCCAATTCCTTTTCATGATATTGAACATCTTGTGCCGTGGTGGTTTGAAAATAGCATAAATCCCTTAGTGCTTGTTTTAGACGAAATTACTGATGTTAGAAATTTTGGAGCTATTGCCAGAACTGCAGAATGTGCAGGTGTACACGCAATTATAATTCCTGTTAAAAATGCAGCTCAAATCAACGCACAAGCAGTTAAAGCATCTGCGGGTGCTTTATATAATATTCCTATTTGTAGAAGCAATAATTTGACGCAAACTCTTATTTATCTTAAACAAAGCGGATTGACAGTTTTTGCTTGTACTGAAAAAGCAGAAAAAAATTATACAAATTGCCAATATACTCAACCATTAGCGATAGTATTCGGAAGTGAAGAATACGGAATATCTTCATCTGCATTATTAAAAGCTGATGAATTGATTAAAATCCCTATGTTTGGTTCAATAAGCTCATTAAATGTTTCTGTTTCAACAGGCATAGTTTTATTTGAGGCAATCAAACAAAGAACGAAATCATTTTTAGACATTGAGTAACAGTTGATTATGCGGTAAAATGCTAATATTTCTGTTTTTCAATCTGCAACTTATTATCAAAAAAGTTTATATTTGCAAAAAAATATCATGATACAAAGAATTCAAACTTTATACCTCTTGTTGGCACTTACTGCATGTATATTGTTGCCTTTTTTTCCAATAGCTGTTTTTCAATCTCCAGAATTTTTGTATAAAATGTATATTCATAAAATTATGATTAATACTCAAGATATTACGGAGGTGTTTAAGATGGATATGCTTATGGCTTCTGTGTTGCTTGTATTAACTGTACTTATTATTGTGTCAATTTTTTCTTTTAGAAATATGGCAAAACAAATGAAGATTGTAGCTGTTGCGTTTTTGCTAAATGCTTTAATGATAGGAGGAATTTTTTATTTTGCCGACACTTTTGGAAGAATTAAACAAACACAAGTAAATTATGAAAACATCGGAATGTTATTCCCTTTTATTATACTAATTTTCTTAGTGCTATCTCAAAGAGCTATTAAGCAAGACCAGTTAAAACTTAAAAAAAGCCAAAGATTTAGATAATATTTTGCTTTTGTGAGTTTTAATTTTTGTACGAGGAAATATAAACTACATTTCTTTTTTCTAAGGAGTTTGAGTAAATTACAATATGTTGATTGTAAGCGGGTAGAATTGAACCTTTTATCGTAAATATCAACATTCCTTGTTCTCCTGCTTTTAGTGTTTGAGGATAAGATTTTACTTCAATGTTTTCATTTGAACTTATGATTTTATCAATTATTAGCTCTTCTTTTCCGACATTTGAGATGTTAATCGTTATGGTCTTATTTTCAATTCCGATAAAATCATATAATTGAACCAAATTGTCAGAAATTCTTATCATCGCTTTGTCTGTATCAACATTTATATAATCTATATTTGATTCATAGATAAATATTTCTATTCTTCGTTCTTTTGATGCGGCAATGCTATACACAGATTGTTTTCTATCTAACGGATTATCGCTCACATAAGGATTTGCAAGGGCTTCTCCGGCTGCTTCTTCGATGATTGTTAAACTGCCTCCATTTTCTGCATTATGCTCAAGATAGGGGAGAAGTATCCCATTTTCATAAGTTTTGAAATAGTTAATTAAACTGCTAATTCTTCTTTTGGTTAAAAGATAGTTGTATTCGGCAGTTGTTAAAGGACTGGCAAAGCCTTTAACTTTAATCGAAATTTGGCTTCCATACTGTAAATCCTGATAAATCAAATTGCATAATATTTCAAGTTTTTGCATTCCTGCTTCAATTTCGTTTGCAAAAAACATTTCCATCTCTTTTCTGGCTTTTAGCTTTTTGTCTTCGCTTAATCCACTGCTATATTCTGCTATAAATGTTTCTTTCTCTTTCACATAATTCAAAACTGTTTCTTGATATGTTAATTTAGTTTCGGGAAGCATAGTTTTGGGATTTGGGTGGTCGTTGTCAAAATATAAGGGTAGGGGAAGCAATTCTAATATATCTTGTTGTATTGTTGGAACAATGCTGTCTTGAGTTGCAACAATAATGTCTTTGGTAATTTCGGGTTCAAAATCAATAATATAAATGTCATTGCAACAATTTTCATTTTTAAATGCCATACTTCCGATACGGTTTGAAACCAAGTATGCTACTTCGTCATCTTCTTTGATAAAATAAAAATCATTAGCTTCGCTATTTATCGGGTATCCGATGTTTTGCACTTCTTTCCATGCACTTAAGCCACCTTTGCTTTTGAAAATATCAAATCCGCCTAATCCTTTATGCCAGTCTGAACTGAAGTACAAAGTTTCATTATCATAATATGGAGTAATTTCATCTCCAGGAGTGTTAATTATACTGCCCAAATTGATTGGACTTTGCGGCTCTCCTTTGACAATGATGCTGTACCAAATATCCATGCCTCCAATGCCGCCGGGTCTGTCTGAAACAAAATATAAAATATTGTTTTCCGTCTTTTTGTCAAAAACTAAATAAGGTTGAGTGCTTGTATAATTTTCGCTATTAATTTTTTCTGAAAGTTTGGTGGCTTTGCTCCACATTTTGTTTTCTTGTAAGTTTGAAGTCCAAATATCGCATTTTAATTTATAGTTTTTATATACGCACCTATTAAAATACACTTGTGTACTATCATGTGAAAATGTGATATTTGCCGTATGCTGATTTTTAGAATTGATATTTGCATCAAATAAATTAGGATTTTGCAAACCTTGCATTCCATAGTATGAAATATAAATATTTGTATTATGTTCATTTGATTGCAAGATAGCATTGAATGATTGAGAAACAGGTTTTAAGGCACTAAAAATAAGTCCTTTGTTTTTTATTGGCACTGGATTAAATTCACTATATGGACTATTTATTGCTTTTAGATTTTGAACTTCAACTTGCATTGGTTTGTTTTTTAGTTCAATTGCTTGTTCGCAGGCAAGAATCTCCATTTTTGCTCTATCGCTTGACACTAAAACATTGTTTTTTGTTTTACCATTAATATATTTGTGAAATATTTGAATTGCTTCTTGATATTTGCCGTTTGATTTCATCATCATTCCTGCATAAAACATACTTTCGGGATACTTGTTGTCTGGGTCGTTTTGAGCAATTGTTAAATAATGTTTTTCTGCTTTTGGATAATTAAATACTTGTCTATATGATTCGGCAAGGCGAAACTGTACATCAATCAAACTATTGTTTTGTTTTAGTGTTTGTTCGTAAAAGTCTATGGCACTAAAATAATTGTAAGTTTCATAAGCATTATCGCCATTTTGTATGAGTTGCTGAACACTTTGTGCCGAAGCAATATTAATGAAAAAGCAAAAAAGTAAAACATATTTAACCGTTTTTTTCATACTCGTTTTGTTAAAAAATTGGACAAGGAACTTCTTTTATTGCTTGTTGTTTGTTTCTATGCCATAAATAAGATACAGACAATTCAATTCCTCCTCTTGCTGAACTTGCAGGTGTTAGTTGTGAGATGTTGACATCATAACTTAAGCCAAATGTAAATTGTTTTATTTCTGCACCTGTATAAATTATTAAAGCGTCTTTACCTCTATAATATAGTCCTAATAAAAAATTGTTTCTAAAATAAATTTCTTCGGATATGATATTTATTCTGTTTAAACTTGCCCTTGCTCCAAATAAAAATTCAGTATGAACACCTTGTTTTGCGTAGTAAATACTAGGAATAATTTTGCGTTCAAATTTTAGAAAACTCCCACTAATATTAAATGTTATTTTTTGACTTAAACGCACATCATTAAGTTCTTTCATTGAAATATATGGACGATTGATATGAAATAGAGCTAATCCGCCACTAAAATAATCAGTATTGTTTAAAAACTTTAAGTAATGAATGCCAGCACCAAAATCGGGATAAAAAATTGAGTAATTTTCATGTTCTTCTTGACTTGATAATTCGGGGTCAAACATAAATCCGTCAAATTGACTATCAAAGTTAAGACCGTCATATTGCAATGAGCGTTGGCTATATCCCGGTTGAAAAGCTATGGATATAAAAGAATTGGAGTTTTTTTGCGGTAAAAAGTGATAAGAAATTGAAGGGCTAAATTGAGTAGTGTTAAATTTAGAATCTCCGGCACGATCATAATACATAAGCATACCGGCAGAAAAAAAGTGATTGCCGCTGCGAGACAGTTTAAAGGCATTTTCAAAACCGAGTAAATATGTTTGATAGGGCTTGCTTACCGATATCCATTGATTTTTTGTGTTCATCGAAAATTGCGACATGCCGGGAATAAGTCCGGTATAAGATGGATTTGTGTACAGCTTAGCGTTATAGTGCTGCGAAAAGTGAATATCTTGAGAATATCCAGCGTAAAATATAAATAATAGAGAGATAAATAAAAGCCGCTTCATAAATTACCTGATTAGTGTAATATTTCCTTTTTTTCTGAATACTGAATTTCCGTAGCAATGTACTTCGAGATGATAAACATATACGCCCGGTTCAGCTTCTTTATTTTTATATGTGCCGTCCCAACCATCATTTTGATTGTTTGATTCAAAAACAATGTTTCCCCAGCGGTCGAATATTTTCAATTTCATTTTTTCTATATAAACACCTCTGACATATAAAATATCATTTTTGTTGTCTCCATCGGGTGTAAAAGCATTTGGAATAAAAACAAATGGTTCTTCGCATAGCACATCAGACACAACTACTTTTATACTGTCGGTATAAAAACATCCGTTTTCATCATTTAATTCTACTGTAAAAGTCCATGTTCCTGGTGGAGGAGTAATAGTTGTTGATGATTCATTTGGATTAGAAACCCAAGTAGATGGTTTCCAAGTATATGATACGCCATTAATGTTTGTAGCATGAATGAGCGTTGATTCTCCTTGCCAAATGGTATCTTCGTCTGCC
Source organism: uncultured Bacteroidales bacterium (assembly GCA_964551645.1). Lineage (GTDB taxonomy): Bacteria > Bacteroidota > Bacteroidia > Bacteroidales > DTU049 > CAZKDV01. The sequence goes on from CAZKDV010000026.1 coordinate 13,358, forward strand.
CAAACTTGCACATTTTCATATATATCATGTACTTCAATTTTTGATGAAACTGTATCAATGCAAGTTTTGCTATCCGTAATTGTGAGTGAATATTTTCCGGCACATAAATTCGAAATATTTGCTTTTTTGTCTCCATTGTTCCACAAATAAGAATATGGAGGGTTGCCTCCGTTTACTGTACTCTGAATTGTTCCTATACATGCAGTTTCACAGGGAATATGATTTGTATATAATTTAGTGTTGATTGCTTCGGGTTCTTTAAGTTGGTGTTGTGCAGTATTTTGACATCCGTCTCCGTCTGTTATGCTAACCGAATAAGTGCCGCTGCATAATTCTTGAATGCTTTGAGTTGTTTCTCCATTGTTCCACAGAAATGTATAAGGATAATTGCCACCGCTGACTGAAACTGTTATACTTCCGTTGCAGTCGCCATAACACGAAGGTTCGGTATAGGTGAAACTTGAATTTATTTCGTGTAGTTTTACAAAAACGCTATCAATAGCCGTGCAGCCCATATCCGAAACTAATAAGTAAAACCAAGTTGGGGTGTTGATTGTAACATTTGCAAAATTTTCATCATAAGAATCATTTAGCATATCGCTAAATTGTGAGTTTGAAGACCAGTGATATTTGGTGTTTGGGCTTCCACCTATGGCACTGCCAACTAATGTATGAGCAAAATGACAAATGCTTGTGTCATTTCCAGCATTTGCACTTAAATTGATGACATTTACTTTTTGGTATAATGTGTCTATGCAAACGCCATTGCTGATGAGCAACATATAATCGGTAGTGTGAGGTGCAAAACAAATTGGGTTTGGAGTAGATGTAGAGCTTAAATAAGTTGCAGGTTCCCATTGATAAGTAATGTTTTGACCAATATATGGCAATATTCCGATTTGTTTATATTCGCCTGCACACATGTTTATAGTTTGCAATGTATCAATCGTATTATTCATGATAATTATTTGCATATATGTAGTGTCATAGTAATTGCACGAACTAAGGTCTTCAACTGCCAGCATAACATTATATATGCCTGCCGAATCGTAATAGTGTTTTGGATTACATTCGTTTGAAGTATTTCCATCGCCAAAGTCCCAAAAGCAATTTAATAGAGTAGGAGAAGGTGCATTTGAAATATTATGAAATTGAACTGTGTCGGGTAAACAAACTGGCGCAGAAGAAGAAAAAGAAGCAACCAAAACTGGCAGTTGAAAGTCCATTTTAATTACACCTATATTACAGTTATAACTATTGTTTGTGTTTGACCATACTCCTGGAGTGGTTGGGAAGTCGTGATTGCCTCCACAGCCAGCACACACTGCTTGATATATTTTTCCGGATCTATCAAAACGACTTGTACCTCCATCTACATGCTCTAATGATGTTGCTCCGCCAAAATATGAAGCATAAGTAAGTGCAGAGGCATCATCAGCGATAGCCATGAAGTAATAGTCGTTATTATCTGTTGTTTGCTGAACGGCATCAGGAGTAATTGGAAGCCCTGCAGTTCCTCCAAATCCACTCAGTTTTGGACTGCCCCAGCCTGATATATAGATATTGTTGCAATAATCAACAAGAAAGGCAGTTGGGGAAATATCAACATTGCCTCCTCCTGTGCCAAACACTGTTGACCATTCAATTTCTGTCATTTCAGGATTTAATTTTGAAATGAATTGTCCACCTCCACTTGTAAACCATAGTGCTTTATGGTATAAACCAGAATTAGCATCTCGCGTTTGTCCTAAAACATAAATATTGTTATATCTGTCAAGTTCAACAAAATATACTTGGTCATAAACATCTGTTCCCCAATATGTTGAATTTAGAATTTTTTCTCCATTTGCTGAAATGCGAGTAATAAAACCATCACATTCTCCGCCCATATAGTTAGGATATATAGCATCAGAATTGATTTGTAAATCTGTGCTGGAAGTGCCGCCGGCAATTACAGGATTATTAAACTCGTCAAGCGTAACACTATACACGGCTTCCATTCCACTTCCACCTATATATGACGACCACAAAATATTTGATAATGTATTGTCCATTTTTACAATACAACCGTCAAGTTCTCCACCTCCATAATTTTGTTGAAAAGCATTTGCAGTAGTCGGAAAATCTGTAGATGAGGTTGTGCTGACAACAAAAACATTATCATTTTCGTCTAATAAAATTTCACCTCTACAATCGTCTGCATAATTTTGTTTAAGCGGTAAAAACATATTTAATCCGTCATTTCCGCTACCTCCGAGATATGTTGAAGATAGTAGTTTTGTTCCGTCAGAACTGAATTTGGCAAGAACAATATCAGAGCCGTTTGGATATTGTATAATATGCGTTAATGTGTAAGGAGTTCCACCATTGAAAGTGCTGTCGTATGGATTGCCAGACATCGGAAAATCATCTGAGCCGCTTGTGCCATATACATACAATTCGTCTAAACTATTAACAATTAAGCTGTGCGGAACTTCGGAACCGCTACCACCGAGATAAGTACTGTATAAAAGATTAGTTCCGTCTGAACTAAATTTTGATATTGAAATATCGCAAACACCTCCGCCAAAATCAATCTGAAATGCACCCAAACTAACAGGATATCCAATACTAAAAACACTACCGCCTCCGTACAAATTGCCTTGGGCATCATAAGTTGCTGTATATCCCCAATTGTCGGCAGTTGAGCCAGAATAAGTGCAAAAAACAACAATAGGATCGATAATTAATTCGTGTTCTTTGTCATAACCATTAGGAAAACGATAAGTTAAAATATTGTTTCTAAGACTAAACCGACAGTCAATTTCAACAACTTCATTATCAATTATTTGGTAAGCATAAGGTTTAAGTTCGGTCATTTTATTGACAGAAGTGTGAACAACTAAGTTTTGAGACTGCAATTCGGTTTTTACAACTCCTTCATATTCAATACGGATAATGTTCGGATTAGCATTTGGAGAAACAATAAAATCGTGTTTGAATAATCCGTTTTGTTCATAAACTTTCAAATCGATACCTTCATATAGTTCTTTGTAAATAACTTCATGATACAAAGGAACATTTGATGCCCACTTTTCAGGATTTTTGCCAGCAAAATAGTTATGATACGAAGAAAGTAGCTGATTCCCGATGATTTTCTTGTTTGGATTGGAATTGATAAATCTCATTGCGTAAGCGTGTGCATCTATGTAAGGCGAAGGCGGCGTGCTTAACTGTCTTCTGCTATATTCCATTAATTTGAAAGACATCATTTTTTCAAATTGCTTGGGCTGCAACATTACAAAAACAAATCTGTCTGCCTCAAAAAAAGCAGTTGCTTCCGTAAGTTTTGTTTTAAAAAGCACTTGTTCGTCCCATTGCCCTTTGTTTTGAACAAAATCAAGGTGTTTGGTTTTGTGCAATTCGAGCATATTCTTTTTTATAGGAAATTGATTTAATTGCGAAAAAGATATTTTTCCTACTAAGAATAGGATTATAAATACTAAATACTTAATTCTTGACATTGATGAACAATTTTTACAAAAGTAGCAAATAACTTGATAAATTGCAATTATTTAAAATCTATGCTTTAATTGAAAAAAACTTGTACTTTTATCATAAAAATAAAAATATGTCAATACTATACATTGTGCCAACTCCTATCGGAAATATGAAAGATATTACCATGAGGGCTATTGAGGTTTTGAATGAAGTTGATATTATTCTTGCCGAAGACACTCGTTCGATATATAAAATTTTGAAACATTACGATATTCAAAAAAAAACTGTTTCTTATCATCAGTTTAATGAGCATAAACGCACAAGTTCAATTGTCGAAATGATTATTGACAAAAAAAGTGCTTTAGTGTCTGATGCCGGTACACCCGGAATTTCTGACCCTGCTTATGTTTTGGTAAATGCCTGTATTGATGCCGGAATTGAAGTTCAAACGCTTCCCGGTGCTACTGCTTTTGTGCCTGCCCTGATTAATTCGGGTTTGCCAAGTGATAAGTTTTATTTTCACGGATTTTTGCCACACAAAAAAGGAAGATTAAAACAACTTGAATTTTTGAAAAATAGTCGGTTGACAACAATACTTTACGAATCGCCACATAGACTATTGAAAACTCTCGAACAACTTGCAGAAGTATTTGGAGAAAATCATAAAATTAGCATTTCACGCGAAATTTCTAAAATCCACGAAGAAACGCATAGAGGAACGATATCCGAACTTATTATGCACTTTAATAATAATATGATAAAAGGTGAGTTTGTGATTGTAATATCCCCTTTTGAGCCTATTTCCAAAACCTAAGCAATATTGCTTCGAGAGCAAGACAAGACAAAGCAATATACAAAAATAATTTCCAAAACTTTGTGCCGTGCATATATTCCTGAATATCAACTTCAATTCGATTTGAATTGGACATAATTTCGTAAACAGATATTCCGTTTTCTTTTGCAATTGAGTCAATTTGAGTATTATTGCAAAATCGCAAATCAGATTCATTTCTTTGATAATTCATTGATATTGCAGCAATTAGACTATCGTTGTGGAAAAGCATGTAATTTCCTGCCGAATCAAGCTGATTGTGAGTATTTAGCATATTTAAACGACCCGAAAATCTGACTTCTGGTATTACCGATACTTTGTTTTCTTTGTCTGTGATGCGAAAATTATTGTTTTGCTCGTTGAAAATCCCCGAAACTTCAATCATACTTCTATCTCCAATAGTGTAATAAGGCTTTTCAAAACGAGTGCTTAATAAGGACATTTGATAAAAAACAGGCACAAACAAAGAGTTGCGATGAAAATTTGTAAACTCATTATCAAAAGGACTTGTGAAAACATAAACAAAACCATTTTTATATGCCGATTGATATAAAAAAACATCGTCATTTTGTAATGAAATTAAAGGAGTGTATAAACTTGAAACAGGTATTTGTAACGAATAATGCTTATGAATTGTCGGGAAGTCCATATTTTGCGGTATGCCGTCAAATACACCTTTGAAAAGATTGTGTTGGAAATTTAGTTTTGATATTTTCAAACCCGTAGAAATAATATCTCCGTAGGAAATTAGCGTAAGTTCTTGCACTAATTCGTTATATAAATGAACTTTCATTTCCGAAGGGGGAATAATCGTCAAAGAACCGCCATCAGAAACAAAATTGACAAGTTCACGCATCAAACCCGAACTTATTTCTTTAATTCCGTCAAGAATTAAAATATTGGCATTTGTTAGTTTCTCAATATCTCGATTAATGGCATTGTCGGAATTATACACAAACAACTCGTCATTTTTAAATAATTTGTGCAATGGAGTATTATTTTTTCCGTCTTGTGTTAGTATGTAAACATTAATATTTTCGGATACTATAAATGAAAAATAAAACTCATTATCGTAAATTAAAGGACTGTCGTGCAAAACTACTTTGCAGTTATGAAGCCCAAATTCGTTGGGAGTGAAAGACATTTCAACATTTGCAACTTGGTGTGGTCCCAAATCTATTGTGGATATGGCTTTTTGCGAATTGTTTACATATAGTTCCAAAGGCACTTTTTCTCTTTTTTCTGCCGAATAATTGTGTACAATAGCATTAAGCGTAATAATATGACCTTTTAACTGTGTGGGGCTGTCTAACCATATACTGTCAATGCCGATATTTGAGACTTCTTTTGTCTGAATTGGCATGAAAAACAAAGGAAACTCTAAACTGTCAGTTTTTTGATGCTCAGACATGAACGATTTTTGAAAATCAGAAATAATAAATGCACTAATATTCGTATTGTCAAATTGTTTGTAAATGTCCTTTATTCTGCTGATTATCTCTTGAAATTGTCGTGAACGAGAATTTATTTCAATATCTGCAATTTGTTTTTGAAATTCTTGATAACTAATTGGTCTGTATGATGAGGCATGAAATTCATTTGTCAGCAGTATAAATCGGTCTGTATTTGAAAAACCTTTGCTTATTTTTCTTGCAATCTTTTTAGCTTCTTCAATGTTAGTGTGATATGATTCGCCAACTTGCATGCTAAACGAATTGTCAATATATAAAATAGCAATTCTTTCGCTTACATTTTCGCTATAAGTATTTTTGTCTTTCGGAATAAATGGCTGTGCAAATGCAACAACAATGGCGGCAACTGCCAACATTCTTAATATTAGTATGATTAGGTGCTTAATTCTCAACTTTTTTCTTGTTTCAAGCTGAATGTTTTTCAATAGTTCATTATTCGAAAAATGTACAACTTTAAATCTCCTTAGTCGAAACAAATGAATTATTAGCGGCATTGCTACCAAAAACAAAGCCCAAAGAAAACTAGGATAAACAAATTGCATTTGAAAGTAGATTTTTATGCTGTATCAATTTGCTAATTAGCGTAATAATGTTGCAATCTTTCTGTTATGATGTTCACAAATTGTTTCAAAGGACGATCGACCATCATGGCAAGCGTAGGATTTATTTCAACTTCGATAATAAATTGAACTTGAGTTTTTTTGTTAGCAGTATCAGAAACATCTTCCAAAAAACATTTCATAAAAAACGGGATAGGAAAACCGGTATCTGATGCAGGTTGTATAAGTATTTGCGTGTGCGGAAGTCGTTCTTTGTATTCAAGTTTAATTTTTCCCATGCCTTGAATGGCAAATGTGCAATAATTTTCGCTTGCTTCCCACTCGCTTATTTCTTGAGGCAAAAACTCTTGAAAGTGCCTGAAATCTGATAAAAAATCAAAAATGATTTTATCTTCTTTTTCGATAATAACTTTGTCGCCTTTGTATGTTTTCATGTTTTATCCAATAAAGTATATAACTCAATGATGAGTGTTTTTAATTTTGCAAACTTTGACAGATTTATTTTCCCCAAGTATCTGGATTTTCTCGCCAATCTTTGAGAGCTTTAAGCTGTTGTTCTAAGATGATACTATTTTCAACGGCTATGTCAAGTGTAGTAATATAATCGGTAAGTGTAAAAACTTCGCATTTTGCTTCTTCAAATCGTTTTTTGGCAATTTCAAAGTTATATGTGAAATTTGCTACCATACCGACAACATTAGCACCTGCTTCTTTGATGGCATTGATAGCTGCCAAACTGCTGCCACCTGTTGAAATAAGGTCTTCAATAACTATAATACTTCGTCCTTTTTCAAGCACGCCCTCAATTTTATTGTTCAAACCGTGTCCTTTTGATTCTCCTCTTATATACACAAATGGCAATCCCATTTCGTGTGCAACCAAAGTGCCGAGCGGAATGCCACCAGTGGCAACGCCTGCAACCATATCGGGAACTTTAAACTTCTCATTGATACATTCAACCATTTGTTGACGGAGATAATTGCGAATAGTAGGATAGGATAGAGTTTTCCGATTGTCGCAATAGATTGGCGACTTCCATCCCGATGCCCATGTAAAAGGTGTTGTCGGATTGATTTTTATTGCTTTAATTTGCAATAAATATTCGGAAGTCTTTTTTGCAGTTTCTAAATTAAAAATCATCATGGTGCAAAAGTATAAAGTTTTTTACAAATATTATGAAATTGAATTTGTACAACTACAATATTTTCATGTTCAAAAAAGAAATGATGTACACAGCATGATTTGCCCAGATAATAGTCAGTTGTTAGTTGCAATTGATGCTTGTTTTAATAAGAAAACCGACATAAGACAAATATTCGTATTAGTTGATGAACCAAAAACTGCAATGCAAAATTTTGCAAACGCTTTAATACAAATAAATGCTGCTGGCGGTTTTGTTACTAATGGTTCGCATGAGTGGCTTTTTATCAAAAGAACCGGAATTTGGGACTTGCCAAAAGGCAAAGTTGATGAAGGCGAAACTATTGAAGAGGCGGCAATTAGAGAAGTGAAAGAAGAAACAGGAATTAATTCAGTAAGCATAATAAATCAACTTGAAACTACATATCATATTTATAAGGATAATGAAAATTGGGTTTTTAAAACGGTATATTGGTTTTTGATGCTTGGGAATAAAAGTTTGCTAAAACCTCAACTTGAAGAAAATATAACTATTGCCAAATGGGTGCATACTGACGATGTGAAAAAAATTGCGAAACATACATTTTTGTCTGTTAAAAGTGTGATTAAGCAAGCAGGAATTAAAATCAATTAGTCTTTTTTTGCAAATTAAGTATTTGATTATTAAAGTATTATATAGAAATTGAAAAATTTCATTAAAAAACTTTGTATTAATAAAAAAAGTTGTATTTTTGCACCCTCAAAAACGGGAGCATAGCTCAGTTGGTTTAGAGCACCTGCCTTACAAGCAGGGGGTCATAGGTTCAAATCCTATTGTTCCCACAAAAAAGTTGCAAATTTTTGCAACTTTTTTTTTGCAAAAAAAAACACAATGGACTAATGATTTATACTTTCCCGATTCGTAATTGATAGATTTCCAATTCGTAATTTCTATATTCCCGATTCGTAATTCCATAATTGATAATTCGTAATTGCTTGATTCGTAATTGACAGATAATTACAAATTACAAATTTCAAATTACAAATTGACCAATGATTTATACTTTCCCTATTCGTAATTTCATGATTTCCAATTCGTAATTGATATATTCGTAATTCGTAATTTCCTGATTAATAATTCGTAATTTCCTGATTTCCAATTCGTAATTGATATATTCGTAATTCGTAATTTCCTGATTAATAAT
>CAZKDV010000026.1:22125-23925 GCA_964551645.1 uncultured Bacteroidales bacterium
TCGTAATTTCCTGATTTCCAATTCGTAATTGATATATTCGTAATTCGTAATTTCCAGATTAATAATTCGTAATTTCCAGATTTTTAATTCGTAATTAATATATTCGTAATTCGTAATTGACTCGTAATTGACAATTCCCAATCCCAATCTTTCAAAACTCCCTTTGTTGCTACTTTGTGAGGCATTTAATTAATTTAGTCGAAGAAAATGTAAACCATTTGTATATCAAAAAAGTGAAAATTTTACAATATTTAGTATGTAAAACGGAAAAAAAAGTTGTAATTTTGCAAAGTTAATTATGAATTTTTTTATCATTTAAAATTAAAGCAATATGAAAAACGCAATTATTTTAGCAGTAAGTCTTCTGATGGTTTCTATGGCTTGGGGGCAGACTTCTGGACTTAGGATTAATCAAGCTGACGCTTCAAAACCTAAAATTTCAGGACTGAAAACTACAGTCGCAAATCAGCCTGTAGCAATGCCGCTAATGATGGCAGAACAAGGCAATTCAGGCACAGAAACAGCAGATTTCAACTTTTCTTATTTCAATGGTGAAACCTATGAGAGAGATGCAATTTTTGCAGGTAGAAATCCTTCTGACGAATTGATAGAACGCAGAGACAGAAATGCTAAGCATTTTCAAAATCCAGACGGAACTATTGATGCCTACATATCTTCAGGTGCCTTGAACTACGAAGTGAACGGACAATGGTACACCATTCAAAGGCAATATACAACTAATAGCACCGGAAAATATACGGACTATGAATTTGTGAACAACAAAAACTTTTTCCACACTTATTTAAGCTCGCAACAAGATAAAGGTATAATTACCTTAGTTGATGGATTTAGCATTAAGGAGTGGAACAACAAAAGAATTGAGTGGTGGAACGAAGATCTGAATAAAATTAGCGAATTAAGCTCTGTAACAACTACTTCTAATCCTGAAGGAGCGAAGTTTACTTATAATAATGTATTTCCTTATACAGATGCCTTAATTACTCAACTGCATGAAGGTAAAAAAATAGACTACGAAATCAAATCATCTGATTTTTTGAAACTTATACCAAATAATGCGAAATATCTTGTAGTAGCCGAAGAAATTGAAATTCCTAATGGCTGGACTGTAGATTATTATATAGACAGCAAAGCAAAATACAAAAACCCTAATGCTGACAAAATGCATTTATCTGTGCTAAGCGATAGCGGAGAAGAAGTTTTAAGATATATGCCTCCTGTTTATTATGATAGCAATGAAGAAGATATGAGCATAGATGATATAGGAATATATAAATTTGAGCAAAACGGAAATATTGTAACCATTTATACTATTGTACCCACTGAATGGATTAAAAATGAAAATAGAGTATTTCCAATTACTATAGATCCTACCACAAATGTTTATCCAAATAATACTGTACATCATACTGGACGTGTTTATGATGATGGAGTAAAATCTGATGGTTCTATGAGAACAGGAAGGTGGACAGATGGTTCATGGGTTGCAGGGTATGCAAGGTTCAATATTTCTTCAATACCAAGTGCGTCCATTATTACTTCTGCAACAGGGTTTATTAATATAACTAGTGGAACTGGAACTAATATAGTAAATAGTACTTGGGCTTTTGTCAATTCTGGAAATCCAACTACTTTGTCTGGCCTTGATTTATATAATTCAATGCAGACGGCTTTATCACCATCTGTTCAGGTTGCTAGTTTGGGTTGGAAGAATTCAACTTTTACATCAGATGGTAGAACATATATACAGAATGTGCTAATAGATGGTTTTGTGAATATCGG
>CAZKDV010000026.1:23984-25412 GCA_964551645.1 uncultured Bacteroidales bacterium
AAGCACGCCTGACCCGGGCAATACAATTGCATCAGATAATCCAACATGTCCTGGCAAAAATCTTACATTATCACTTCAAAATAAAGCAAGTGCTAGCGGACTAACTTATCAATGGCAATCATCTGCTAATGGCAATGATTGGTTTAATATTGGTGGTGCAACAAATGCAACTTTACAAACATCAATTTCAGAGGCAACATATTTTCGTTGTAATGTTACTTGTTCCGGATATGGAACGGGAACATCTAATCCCTTACAAGTTACTGTGCAAAATTCTATTGCATGTTATTGTACTTCTGGCGGAGGTACAGCTGCTGATGGAATAACGAGAGTAATTTTCAATACAATAGACAATTCTTCTTCAGGTGCACCAGGTTATTCAAATTTTACTTCTCAATCAACAACTTTACAAAAAGGACAAACTGTGCCATTAAGTGTTTATGTTAATACCGATGGAAGTTATACAAATTATCAAAGAGCTTGGATTGATTGGAATCAAAATGGTGTTTTTGATGATTATGAAGCATATAATCTTGGAACTGCTCAGGGTGTTACAAATGGTATTAGTAGTTTATGCCCGTTTGATATTACAGTTCCTGAAAATGCAGTTTCAGGAACAACTTTTATGCGAATTTCATCTCAGTATAATGCGTATTCATCACCTTGTCAAACATTTACATATGGTGAAGTTGAGGATTATACTATAGTGGTTGTTGAAGCAAGTGGACCGCCTTCATGCACAACTCCCGTATCTCCTTCACATAATGAAACCGGAGTTGCTTTAAATATTAACATAGAGTGGGCTGAAGCATTTGGAGCATTGAATTATGATGTGTACTTTGGAACATCATCAAATCCCCCTCTTGTAGAATCAAATTATGTTGCTACTTCTTATACTCCAGAACTTGATTATTATACACAGTATTACTGGAAAATTGTTCCAAAAAACATTTCCGGTACAGCCGATGGTTGTAATACTTGGAGTTTTACTACTATGGCTATACCTCCTTCATTCCACAATACAGGTGGTGTTGATCAACTGACATTTAATAATAGCACAATTCAGGATGATGAGCCTATATTCCGCGTAAGTCATAGTTCTACTATGTCGGAGGTGCAGATACAAATCAGTACTGATGTAAATTTTGCTGGAGAAAATGTATATGATGGAGCTTTTACAGGTAGTTTTTCGGGTGAGAATAACTTTGCTGCCGATTTGTCGTCATCACCGATTAATCCTTCTCTTTTCCCGCAGGGCTTTGATGTATCTTCTTCATTAAATACGCAATCAAGTAGTGGTCCATCAAGTGTATGGTGGTCTCCGAGTTCATGCACAACAGGTGGTTTAGTGTGGAATGCTTCTAAAGGTTGTTCCGGTGGTTCAGTTGGATTTGAGGGGAATTGGAATAATTATTATGAAAAAAATAT
>CAZKDV010000027.1:0-2685 GCA_964551645.1 uncultured Bacteroidales bacterium
TCTACACAAGCATCTGAGTTCTTAACTTTTGACTCTATTAAAATATTTGTATTACTACTACCAATAACGCCTACGGGCAAAATCCATTCATACGAAACAGCATTCATAATTTCAGGAACAGTATAAACTACCGCTGTTTCGCCTTGGCATACACTAATAGCACCACTTATTACTCCTGCATCATCAGGAAGAGTATTAACTGTAACTGATATATAAGAACTATTTCCTTGACCACAATCATTAACACCTCTAACGCTAATATCTCCAGAAACTGCAGCACTTCCAAAATCAACTAAGATAGTATTTGTTGTACTATTTCCGTCTGCACCTGATGGTAATGTCCATTCATAATAGTCGGCAAAATCAATTTCAGGCACTGTATAGCTTACAAAAATTTCGCCTTGACAAACTGTTGTTTTACCAATAATTTCCCCGGCAGCAACAGGAAGTGTATTTACCGTTATTGGAAATACAGAACCAATTCCTTCACCGCACTCATTTACACCTTTAACGCTTATATCTCCAGAAATGGCTGATAATCCGAAATTTACTTCAATAGTGTTTGTATTGCTGCTACCTGATGCACCACCGGGCAATGTCCATTCGTAAGTTACAGCATCTTCTATTGTAGGAACTGAATATAAAACAGAAGTTTCGCCTTGACAAACTATTGCTTTCCCATCAATCATGCCGGCTACATCAGGCAATGCTTTAACAGTTACCGCCAAAGTAGTTCGAATTCCGTCTCCACACTCATTTACACCTTTAACGCTTATATTCCCAGAAACAGCAGATAAACCAAAATCAATAATTATAGTATTTGTATTGCTATATCCAGTAGCTCCTTTTGGCAATGTCCACACATAATTAGTTGCATAATCTATCTCCGAAACTGTATATTCGACAGAAGTTTCGCCTTGACAAACAGTAGTTAAACCATCAATAACGCCAGGAGTGCTTGGTATTTTGCATTCATTACAAACATGATAAGCCTCATCACAAATATAATCCCATTCTGAATTACAGCAATAAGGGTCTTTGGCAATAACTATTTGATAACAATGGTCTGACGACGAATAAGGAGCCACAGCAGGGCAATCAAAATCATTATCAATTTTATATACCAATGCGTAATCGCCATAAGTATCATTTAAACCACTTACCTTTAAGTAAGCATCTCCGGTATATGTTGCCAACCACTCAATCTTGCTTCCATAAGTTTCACACACTTCGTAATCAACAGCAAGTAAAAGACAATTTTCGTCATATAATTCTAAGTTTGTCTCAAAATTTGCAGATGCTCCATCTCCGCAGCCTGTTTTAAAAATATATGTTTGTCCGCTACTTATTCTAACCTTATACATTTTGTTATTATCAAAATCAATGCTTGAAAAACTTACTTCCCACGACGAACTTGGGTTAATGGAAAAATCAAAAATAGTACAATCTGCATCAGAACTCTTATGTGAGTTGTATTTTCCAGCATAAGAAAAAACACTAACGCTCAAAAATAAAAACAATAAAATAAAATAGTTTTTTTTCATAATGTAAATGGTTTTTGTTTGACAATATATTGCTTGATTAAAATTAATTACACTTTTAACTAAAATTTCATTTCGCAAATGCAAATATAAATATAATTAACAAAAAACATAAGTCAATATTAAAAATCATTGTAATTTGGCAAAAATGTTTTTTTGAAAAGACACTTAACTTACATCTTTTTGTTTTTTGTCTGTGTTTTTTTTACAATCATTGTTTTAAAAATACAAAAAAAGACTAATATCAACACCCACAAAAACTATAATAGTATTTGTACTGACTTACCTGAAATCATAAACAGAAACAGACTTGATGTTCTTATTGAAAAGAACTCAATAAATTATTATATCCTTCAAGGTCATCCTTATGGATTTCAATATGAAATGTTTTCAGCTTTTGCTAAATATTTAGATGTAGAATTAAATATTACGACTACCAATAACATCAAAAACAATATTCACGATTTACAAATCGAAAAATTTGATATTTTTTGTGATAATATTATCTACACTAAAAACAAGATTGACAAAACTACTAAATATTCCACATCATTTATGCAATCCTCGTATGTACTTGTTAGTAGAAAACAAATCAACTCATTTCAAAACATCCAAGAAAAACAGGATACAATGATAATTTATATTCCTAAAAACTTATTATATAAAACAATTATCAACTTTAAACAATTAAATTTTGCTATAAAACCAAAAATCATAGAAGTTGAAAATAGCGGAAGCGAACAATTAATAAATGCTGTATCTAAGGGAGAAATAGATTATACAATTGCTAATTATCATTTAGCAAGAATGAAGTCAAAACTCTTAAAAAACATTGATTATTCTATTGAAGTATCTAAAGAACTACCTATTGCTTGGGCTGTTAACTCATGTTCTCAACAACTTCTTGACTCTATAAATAATTGGCTAGAATATTACACAAAAACACAAGAATACATGTTTTTGTATAGGCGTTATATATCAGAGCAATATGTAAGCAATAAAAAAACAAATGAGTTTTTCTCAAATAATAACAATAAAATTTCTCAATATGATGAAGTCATAAAAGCTGAAAGCAGTAAAATTGATTGGGATTGGAGGCTGCTTAGTGCGTTAATTTACGAAGAATCACACTTTATACACGAAT
>CAZKDV010000027.1:2695-24664 GCA_964551645.1 uncultured Bacteroidales bacterium
AAAGGAGCCTACGGGCTTATGCAATTAATGCCTGCAACGGCAGAAAGATTTGGAGTTAACGAAGAATCAAGTGCAGAAGAGCATATTGTCGCAGGAGTTAAGTATATTAATAGCTTAGAAAATATTTTCAAAGATAAAGTTCCGAAAAAAGAAGAAAGAATAAAGTTCATCATCGCTTCTTACAATATCGGTGCAGGTCATATCCTTGATGCAATGGCTTTGGCTGAAAAAAACAAAAAGAATTCAGCAATCTGGGAAAACAATACTGCTTATTTTTTACTAATGAAAAAAAATAGCGATTACTATAATGATGAAGTTGTTAAGCACGGACATCTTAATGCAAAAACAACCATAGAATTTGTCAAAAAGGTTTTAAACAGATATTCGCATTTCAAAAACATTTATGAATAATTCCCCTCCTATCTTTCGCCCCAATTAAAATGACACGAAGGCAAATCCATATACAATAATAGTCTTTCTGTAAACGGCAACACAAGTTGCTCAATTGTTTCAGGATAGTGATAAAAAAAGGGAGAAGCAGGCACAATCATTGCTCCAACTTGAGACAAAGCGGTCATATTTTGTAAATGTATAGTGTTGTATGGAGATTCGCGAGGCACAATAATTAATCTTCTTTTTTCTTTTAGCATTACATCAGCAGAACGACTAATTAGGTCGTTTGAAATGCTTGTTGCCATTCTTCCTATTGACCCCATAGAACACGGAACAATAATCATGGCATCATAAGCCGAAGATCCCGAAGAAATAGCATCAAATAAATTGTTATTGTCAGCATATCTAAAATGTTCTGCTTGAAAATAGTGAAACGGCATTTTTAACTCGTATTCCCAAACATTTTTGCCATTATCAGAAAAAACAATACAGCACTCATCAATCAAGTCCTGCTTATCAGCTAATGACTGCAAAAGATAATACGGATAAATTGAGCCACTTGCTCCTGTAATTGCAACAATAATTTTCTTTTTCTCTCTCATCACTTTACTCCTTGCACTTGATAAATCAGACCTAACATTACAACCGTATTAAACTGTCCAGTATTAAACCAAAACTTCCCTCCGCCTTTGTGTTCTCTAATATGTAACAATGAATTATTAACTCTAAAATGAATTTTAATATTATTGTTTAACAAATAATTTAAACCTATATTCCCAGATATTTCAAATGGACGAAAAGGCTCTTGTCCGGGCATAATGCCATATTCATTTCTTTCCACATCGGTAGTTTTTATTAAAATTCCATAAGACAAACCCAATTCAAGTTCAAAATAATCATTCCCTTTGTAAATAAAACTTAGTGGCAATTCAATATAATTTAATCTAAGCACATACAAGCTATAATCGCTTCTCTCCGGTCTCGGGTTTTTACGACTGCCCTTTTGAACAAACATCATTTCTGCCTGCAAAGCATATTTTTCACTTAATGGTATTCCTGTATAAATACCACCATACACTCCTGCTTTATTAAAACCGCCCAATCTATCGCCAGATACTTGCGAACCGACAACTCCGATGCCAAAACCGCCATATATACTTTGAGAATTTACTGATGACACACTCAATACGAATAATATTAGCAATAAACTATTAAACTTAGTCATAAAATTTATGTTAAAAACAATACAAAAATACACATATTTATTTGTCTTCCAACAATTAATCAACACATTACTTCAATATACTATTTATTTATTAAAAATTGTAATTTTGCAAAAAAATCAAAATATGAATAAAATAGCTAATTATTTCAAAAAAACCTTCATGGTGTTGGTATTTGTAGCACCTTTTATAATTACCAATAACAGCAATGCTCAATCAGGTATTCACATTGGTGCAAATGGCGGATTAAATAGCACATACATCATCAACCAAAACGGTTGGAGCAAATACAATCTTGATTATAGCATAACTCTCAGAAAGTCGTATGGTATTTTGCTTGCGTATAATTTGAATGAAAACATTGGTTTCCAAACTGAATTGAACTTTTTAGAAGTTGGGCAAAAATATCATGGAAAAGTTGGAAATATAGAAGTAAAACGCAATTTACATATAAAACAAATGCAAATTCCGCTTCTTCTAAAAATAAGCAACAAAAACAGTAACAAAAGAACATATATGCTAATTGGACCTGCATTTGGACTTAATCAAAAGCAAACTGAAACTCTAAATATCATAAATGTAAATACTACTGATGAAGATGTAACGCGAAAATTCAACGACAGAGATACTCAAATACTATTTGAAGTAGGCGGTGGTATTTTTCTTACTAAACGATTATATGTAAATGTTGGATTTCGTGGTGCAATGAGTTTATACAACATTAATTCTACAGATTGGAAAATTCCAAACAAAAATGGTAAAACCGCATCATACAATGCCTATACTGGTCTTTCATTCGGTTGTCAATATTATATACCATTGACAAAATATTAAACACCAAACTTATAGGCTATTATTTGTTTTACAACAAATAATTACGAGTAAATATTAATTTTAATTGCCGGAAGTTTAAGTTTTATTCTGTCAGCAACTTTTCGAATCTCATCTTCGCTCAACTTTTCAATATGTTCGGCAGGAGTATCACGAGCAATTGGATATAGCATTAGTGTATGAGGCTTAATAAGCAATAATTTTTCTATTAATAAACATATTTCCTCAACACTTGTATTATCAATCCGAACACCATCAACGATGCCACGAAGCAATAGAGTTTGAATGGTTAAATCTCCATTAAATCTAACAAGATTTTCAACAATTTGCTCAAGACTAACAGACTTATTGGGTCGGTTTAAATGCTGATATGTAGTTTGACTCCCAGTATCAAGTTTCATAATATTATTTACCTTAGTTAAAGCCTTAAAAACATCAGGATTATCAAGGGTAGTTGAGTTGCTTAATACAGTTATCTGAGCATCAGGATAATATTTTTCTTTTAATTCGTTAGTAATATTAATAATATTATGAAAATCATGATGAAGTGTAGGTTCACCATTACCGGCAAATGTAATAGAATCAATTACCGTATGCGATTTAATATTGTCAAAAAGTGTTTGATTAAGAATTGTTCTATATTCTTCTGTGCTAATAAATTTTGTCTGATTAGAATCTGTCCATCCACATTCGCAGTAAACACAATCAAATGTACATATTTTTCTATTTCCCGGCAACAAATTAATACCTAATGAATGTCCCAACCTTCTGCTATAAATAGGTCCGAACACTACATCTTGAAATAGAAATGTTCCCATCAGAATTACATAGGAAGTTTTGACAGCTCAGATAATTTTTTATAACTATCCTCAACTACTTGCACAAATTCGTCAAATGCTTTTTGTACAACTTTCTTGTGGTTCTTTCTTCTTTCTTTACGCAGCTCAATATCTTTATTGATGTTTCTTGCTCTTTTATTTTCAGGATTGTGAATTGCATGAATTAAAGCATCTTTTGCGTTCCACACAGTATCAACAAGTTCTTCTGCTGAATTTTCAGTCATATCTTCTGACAATGCACAAGTAAAATAGCAATCATCAATAAATTCAGCTGTAATAAAATGAATATCCTTCTTTAAATTTCTTTTATTAGTCATAACTTTACTTTTTGCAAAAGTAGTACTATTTCGCAAATGAAATGATTGAAAAACTTTGAATTGTAAAAATATTTCAAATAATTTGTTTCATACATG
Source organism: uncultured Bacteroidales bacterium (assembly GCA_964551645.1). Classification (GTDB taxonomy): domain Bacteria; phylum Bacteroidota; class Bacteroidia; order Bacteroidales; family DTU049; genus CAZKDV01. The sequence continues at coordinate 6,395 of CAZKDV010000027.1, forward strand.
CAGAAATAGCCTAATTTTCAAAAATACTCAACTAGTCAAATGTATTTTACATAAGATACAATTCAAAAATAACTTATACTGTTTAGCATGTTTAGCAAACTCCCGTATATGAAGTAAAACATCAAACTTCTTGAAGATTTGCTGTTTTTATACATTTTCTAATTTCATCATCAGATACTGTAAAATCAGTTAGCTTACCGTTCAAATATTTTTCATAAGATTGCATATCATAATAACCATGACCGCTCAAATTAAACAATATGTTTTTAGATATGCCTTCTTGTTTTGCTATATTTGCTTCTCTTATAACAGCAGCAATAGCATGATTTGATTCAGGAGCTGGCAAAATACCTTCGGTACGAGCAAATTGTACACCTGCGGCAAAACTTTCAAGTTGTCCAACTGATGTTGCTTCAATCATTTTGTCATGCAATAACTGACTAACAATTGCCCCTGCTCCATGATAGCGTAATCCTCCCGCATGAATCTCCGCAGGCATAAACAAATGCCCAAGTGTGTACATTGGAATAAGAGGAGTAAGTCCTACTGTATCCCCAAAATCATAACAAAATTGTCCTCTGGTTAATTTTGGACAAGAACTGGGTTCAACAGCAATACATCTTATGTTAGCATTTTGGGATATATTTTTTTGTAAAAAAGGAAATGCAATTCCAGCAAAATTCGATCCTCCACCGAAACATCCTATAACTATGTCTGGGAATACCTCAGCCATTTCCATCTGCTTAACTGCCTCTTGCCCAATAATAGTCTGATGCAAGAGTACATGATTCAGGACACTTCCAAGCGAATATTTAGTTTGGGCATCAGAAGCAGCCATTTCTACCGCTTCAGAAATTGCAACACCAAGACTTCCGGGCGAATTGACATCAATTAGTAGTGTTTTTCTCCCTGATTCAGTTATTTCACTTGGAGAAGGAACAACCTTTGCATTCATTGTATTCATATATATCTTTCTATACGGTTTTTGATAATAACTTGTTTTAACCATAAATACCATAAGTTCAATATTAAAATGATTGCAAGCAAAACTTAATGCACTACCCCATTGTCCAGCACCTGTTTCAGTAGTTATTCTTTCGACACCTTCGCATTTATTATAATACGCCTGAGCAATTGCAGTATTTGTTTTATGCGAACCTGATGGACTGACACCTTCATATTTATAAAAAATTTTTGCAGGTGTTTCAAGTTCCTTTTCTAATCTATAAGCACGAAATAAAGGTGTCGGACGATACATTAGATATAAATCCCTTACCTCATCAGGAATTTGAATATAACGCTCACTACTAACTTCTTGTTCTATTAATCCCATCGGAAATAATGTGGACAAATCTGATGCTGTTATTGGTTGCCGTGTTATAGGATGCAATGGATGCTTAGGCAAATTAGGCATGTCAGCTAAAATATTATAATAATATTCTGGCATTTCTTTTTCTGTTAAAACAAATTTTTTCTGTTTCATAAATTGTAATAATTAATAGTTAATAAAAAAGATAAGGGGATATACCTTTCGGCATATCCCCTTTGATTATTTTCAAATTTTGCTATATTTTTAACTACATAATAAAGTCAGGCAGCCGGTAAATTTAATTCCGATCCACCACCAAAAATTACTATGTATAACTTGATTCATTCTGTTCAATTGTTTCGTTGCAAAATTACACTTTTTTTGTTAAAAAATTTATTATACATTAAAAAATCTTCTCCTTAGCAATAAAACTCACATACCTCCCTAATAATCAAACAATTAAATAGCATCAAAAGAATAGCTACTCCATTAATTTAAAATCTAAATCAACATATAATCAAACAATCAAAACTAAATTTGACCTAAATACACAAGAAATTATTTTTCTTTTTTTAACAATTGTTCATTTATAATATGTTCAATAAACGAAGAGCTTAATCCAATAATATCATAAAGTTCTTCATTTGTTCCGTGTTGTATGAAATTATCGGGAATTGCAATTGGTATTTGTTTAATAAAATAAGAATGTCTAATTAAAAATTCACTTACTTCAGAAGCTAAGCCACCTTTTACAGTTCCTTCTTCAACTGTAATAATAGTATTGAAATTTTTTGCAGTATAATGAAGAACTTCCTCGTCAATGGGCTTTACAAATATCATATTATAATGCTGAATGTGTATATCTTTTTCTTTAAGATTTTGCAAGGCTTTAACTACTACATTCCCGATATGACCGATTGACAAAATAGCTATATTTTCGCCCTTACTCAACTCAACAGCCTTACCAATTTCCATAGCCTGAAACTCTTGTTGCCAATCAACAAACATGGCTTTTCCTTTAGGGTATCTTATTGAAAAAGGAGACTCTTTTTGCAATTGAGCCGTAAACATCAAATTTCTCAATTCAATTTCATTCATTGGCGCACTGATAATCATATTTGGGACTAATCTAAGATATGCCAAATCAAATTGCCCGTGATGTGTTGCACCGTCTTCGCCAACCAAACCAGCTCTATCTATACAAAAAACAACCGGTAATTTCTGCAAAGCCACATCATGTATTATTTGGTCGTAAGCTCTTTGTAAAAATGTAGAATAAATACAGCAATAAGTGGTTAATCCTTTATTTGCCAAGCCAGCAGCAAAAGTTACGGCATGTTGTTCAGCAATGCCGACATCAAAAGTGCGTTTTGGAAATTCTTCTTGCATATAATTTAACGATGAACCTGTTAGCATTGCTGGCGTTATAGCAACAATTTTATCATTCTGCCTTGCTAACTCAACAAGAGTTTTGCCGAAAACTGTTTGATATTTCAATGGTTCTTTTGGAGATGTATCTTGTTGTATTTCGCCTGTTTTTGCATCAAAGCATCCGGGTGCGTGAAAAGTAGTTTGATTGTCTTCAGCCTGCTTATATCCTTTTCCTTTTGTTGTTACTATATGTAAAATTTTAGGACCAGACATTACTTTTAAATCATCTAAAACTGTTATTAGTCCATGCAAATCATGTCCATCAATAGGACCGAAGTAACGAAAATTTAATGCTTCAAACAAATTGCTTTTACTAACAAAAGCAGACTTAAAAGCTGTTGCAGTTTTATGTATAATGCGATGAATTATGGTTTTTCTAAATATCTTCCAAGTTTTCCCCTTCACTCTATTGTAAGTTTTAGAGGCGGTAATTTTAGCAAAGTAAGCATGTACGGCACCAACATTTTTATCTATTGCAATTCCGTTATCGTTGAATATTATTAATAAGTTGGGGTTAATTTCGCCTGCATGGTTCATTGCTTCGAAAGCCATACCGCCAGTCAAACCACCATCTCCGATTACAGCGATATGATTTAACTTGTTGTCGCCTTTTAATTTTGAAGCCATAGCCATTCCCAGAGCAGCAGAAATAGATGTACTTGAATGTCCTGTGCCAAATGAGTCATATTCACTTTCATACATCTTTGGAAAACCACTAATACCATTCAATTTACGATTTGTATGAAACTCATTTTTTCTTCCCGTAAGAATTTTATGTGCATAAGCTTGATGTCCGACATCCCAAACAATAGGTTCGTAAGGCGTATTAAACACATAATGCAAGGCAATTGTAAGTTCAATAACTCCAAGATTTGCACCCAAATGACCAGGATTTTTTGAAACAATATCAATAATGAATGTTCTTAGGTCAGCACTCAGTTCATTCAACTCTTTTAATGACAACTTGCGTATATCCTCTGGACTGTTAACTCTATCTAAAACGCTCATGCTTTTTGCTTTCTTTTTTGCAAAATTACAAAAATGTAATTAGATATATGTTTAGTTATCATTTCTGCAACTTGACACTAAACAGACTCTTATGCTAAAATGATGTAAAAATAAGTCATTGTGCATTTAGATTAAAATTAGTTTTACATATTAATAGCTAAGTTCAATTAATAAATGCAACTTGAATCTAGGTTACTAGGTTTAGGAGTTCTAATTTGCGTACAATCAAAATTAATTTCAAATTTTGATATGTTTGTTAAAATAATTTCGTAGTTTTGAATAAAGTTGTTCATTAAATTTAATTAATTGATTATTAAATAAATATACAAAATATATTCATAAAATAAACAATTTTTTTTATTTATTGTTCCAAATGCACAACGGATTAAAAATATTATGAAACAATAAGATGTAACAACATAAATATAAATTGTTTGAATAAAATGGCAACAGAACGCGACATAGAAAATTTACTCGAACAACAATTAACTCAACAAGGTTGGATAGTAAAAGTAAATGCCCCTGGAAGAAATGTATATCACCAAAAACCAAAAACAAAAGAGGATATACAAAAATTGAATGGACTCGAACCCGATTTTTGTCTATACATCAGTAAAAAATCAATATCACCTGAAATCATCATAGAGACGAAAAAGCCCGGAATGAATTTGACAAAAACTAAAGAACAGGCATTGAATTATGCTCAAATTTTAGGTGCAAAAATTATTATTCTTTTTGATGGAATATTGACAAAAACATATTGGGTAGAAAATCAAGAGGAATTATTAGATGACGGAACAGAAATAGTTGGAATAAAGAATGTTGATTATTATAAACGATTTATTCTTTCAAACACAAACAATTACATTTCTAATACTATTGCCATCAACTCAAAAGAAGAATTGATAAATGTTTTTTCGTTTGCAAACCAAAAACTTCGTAAATCGGGAATTACGAAAGGAATGGAACGCTTTTTTGAGTTTTCCAACCTTCTGTTTTTGAAATTGATTTCTGAGAACAATGATATTGTTTCCGAAGATATTCCTCAATATGTAAAATGGGAAACATATAAAAATAAATCTGGCGAAGAACTATTGCGATATATAAACGATACCGTTATTCCCACATTGGAAAATATTTTTAACCGCAACGGTGAAAAAATGTTGTTTTCAAAATTGATAATCAAAGACACTGTCGCACTTAAACAGATAATTGACAAACTTGATAGACTAAATTTAAGCGGAATTAAAACCGATATTAAAGGTGATGCTTTTGAATATTTTATTCAGCAATACAACTCATCAAATAATGATTTGGGTGAATACTTTACCCCGCGTCATATCGTGAACTTTTTGGTGAAACTTGCAAATCCAAAATATGGCGAAAAAATATATGACCCTTTTTGTGGAACAGGAGGAATCTTAATTTCAGCGTTTAACCATATAAAAGAAAATTTGCAACAGCAAGATTATCTAACCGAAGAAGTTTTAAGAAGTCTGAAAGAAAATACTGTGTTTGGTGGCGAAATATCTTCAAACGCAAGAATTGCAAAAATGAATATGATTTTAACTGGTGACGGACATAGTAATATTAAACAACAAGACACATTGCTAAATCCCGTGCAAGAAAAATATGACATTGTAATTACAAATATTCCTTTTAACCTTGAAGGAACAGCACAAAATATCTACTCTTTGCTAAGTACAAACGGAAATTCTCAATCTATCCAACACATAATTAATTCATTATACAAAAAGCCTACTTCAAGAGCATATATTATCGTTCCTGAATCTATTTTGAACAATAATGAATTGAAAAATTTACGAAAATATTTGATTGACAATAATTTATTGAAACAAATTATTTCTTTACCATCGGGAGTATTTTTGCCTTATACGGAAGCGAAATCTTCAATACTTGTATTACAAGGATTTAACAATCAGCCAATAAATAAAATTAAATACACGATTATTAAAAATGATGGATTTACTTTGACACAACGCCGTCGAAAAATCAATACAGTAATAAATGACTTGGAAGAATTATTGTTTAATAAAGCATTTGCAACAAAAGAAATTGATATCAAAAGTATCATAAAAGATAAAAACTATTCTTTCATTTGGTTCAAATACTTTAATGAAGTTCCACAAGATTATATTTTATTAAAAAGTATATTGAAAGAAGAGCGAATAAAAAATATTGATTTACATGAAACAGCAACAGTTACAAAACATGATTTTTTCGGAATTTTAAGTGGAGAGAAATATTGGGGAGATTCTTTCATGTCAGTAACATCTGAAACAAATGAAGACTACAAAGTTGTTAATTATAAATCATTATCATATAATCCTTCAAGGGCAAATACAGGTTCATTGAGCATTAATCTTGCAGAAAAAAAACTAGCAGTCAGCAAAATGTATGTTACATTTAAAGTGATTGACCCAAATTTTTTGCCAGAATATGTGTATTTGTGTTTGAAAAGTCAGGAAGGCATACAGAATATTATTGACCGTTCCTTTGGTTCAGTTCGTCAAACATTACGCTTTGAAGATTTATGTACTATTTCTATTCCAAACATTCCGATAACAAAACAACAAATAATTGTAAATGAAGCAAAAGAGTTGTATCGTCAATTTACAACACTAAAAAATGAGTTGAATAATTTTGATATAAATGAAAAAATAAAAAAAATGATAGACCAATAGCAATGCAACACAACAAGCATATTGGCTAAATGGGTAGCAGTATCCTATATAAAGGTAGTGTAAATTTGGAAGTTGTTATCTCGCAGGGACATTAGTGAAAGCTGCCACTTCGTCAAGACCCAAACCATTATACCTCATTTTAATAAATTACCCCAATCTGTTGAATATCCGAATTTCTTCGTGGAATTGAGCAAATTTTGGTTTGTTTTTCAAATTGCACAATGGATTATTATATTATTTTAACCAAACATCAACAGCCTTATGCCAGCTATTTTTGTAGCTTGAAATGCGAATCAACTGAAAATCATTATCCGTAAACGGATTTTCAACATATTTAAACTTAAAATCTACCGAATTGTGCTGCTTATCAAACCCATAAGTCCAAATTTCTTCATGGGCAGATTTATACACTATTCCCGGCTTGCCATAAACGATATAAACCATTCCTCTATCTGTTCGCCAACCTTCTTTGTACGATGTGAAAAATATATTTGCATATTTGACACGAGTATAAAACTTTTTGATTTTCCTCCTTGCCTTATCAGCATCTTTTTCAATCTCTAACCAAAATGACTCAACGCTTTTTCTCACATCTGCCTGTTTTTCTAAATTAGCAAAAACTTGATATGATGTAAGATACCTCAAAGGCTGCAACATTTGATTAGGATTTGCAATATCGGGATAAGTGCTATCAAATACAAACAAAGCAACTCCATCTCTGCTATTTTCTTCAATCGTTACAAAGTAAATACCCGCTTTGTCAAAACTCAATGAATATGTGTTGTTATCGTTTATAGAAACTGTATATATCGAATCGGGAGACCAATGAATTTGAGCTAAAAGTTCATTATTAAAAGGTGGTCTGGCAATATCATAAAAATGCTCGAAATAATTTATAAATATTTTATCTTTTTGAAAAGCTTTGCTTATTGCAATATTTATCTTTTCTGGCTTAATAATATTTTCAAATAGCAATTTACGGTCGTTACCAATTATGGTTAAATGTTGTTCTCCGAACTTATTAGATGGTTGTAGTATTTTCAAAAATCTATATTCTTTACTTTTATTCACATCTTTGAGCGTACACATTAATATAGTTTTCTGCTCTTTTTGCGATGGTATAGTAAACTTGCTATTATATGCACAGAAAGCATTATGGTGTACAGAATCAACAATATCATACAAACCTTGATATAAAATATTTTTAGACGAAAAGTTTATCAAAATATACTGAACAATAATATTAGTCTTAAAAACTGAAGTTGAATTTTTGCGTACATACAAAAATTCGTGCAAAGGCACTTGGATATTTACTTGAATCGAATCTTCGTATTTGTAATTTACTTTATTCTGAAACAAATAAATATCTTTTTCAAAATCGTATAAATAATTGACATTATGCCTATATATACTATGTATGCAAGAAACTAATAGTGCTAATATTAACAAAATTATCAATAATTGGTATCTTTTCATCTTTTCAACAAGGATAAAACCTTGTAAAGTTATCTATTTTTTTTATAACTTAATTAAACCAAATTATTGAACTTAGTGTATATAATGAAGTACATTTGGATAAAAACAATATGGAAAGATTATAAAAAAAGTTCAATTTAAAATTGAACTTTTTTCATTATTTCACACTATTATTATTTATTTTTCTTTAAAAAAATCTTTAGCTAATTCTGTAGGTAAAATAGCTTCCTTAAACATATAGCCATTTGATTTATCGGATTTCACCATTTTTACAACTTTTGAATATCCTTTTGCTCCGCTTGATTTTAATGTAGCTACAACTTTCTTTGCCATAATTTTATCTATTTAATTTCTTTATGAACTGTTACTTTTTTCAAAATAGGATTATACTTCTTTAATTCAAGTCTATCAGGCGTGTTCTTTTTACTTTTAGTTGTAATATATCTGCTTGTTCCGGGAACGCCGCTTGCTTTATGCTCAGTACATTCCATAATTACTTGAATTCTCGCATCTTTATTCTTCTTAGCCATGTTACTTCATTTTTTGGAATTGCAAAGTTAGTCTTTTTTTTTATATAGAGAGATATTTTTAATAAAATATTTAAAATTCTTTTAAATCAACTTTCAACAAGCTATACAAAGCAATACCTGCACATACTGAAACATTCAATGAGTGCTTAGTTCCAAATTGCTCAAGTTCAAGGCAAACATCAGATACTTGAATGATTTCCTCATCAACGCCATAAACCTCGTGTCCGAAAACAAGAGCAAGTTTGCTATCCTTAATAGTATAATCTTGTAAAAAAACTGAATTTTTTGCTTGTTCTACACTAATAATCAAGTAGCCTTCTTTTTTTAATGTGTTTATGGCATCTATTGTTTTGCTTTCATACCTCCAAGCTACTGACTCTGTAGCTCCTAATGCTGTTTTTCTTATTTCATTATCAGGTGGTGTTGGAGTTATACCGCATAGTATAATTTCTTCTACTCGAAAAGCATCACAAGTGCGAAAAATTGAACCAACATTATGAGCACTGCGAACATTATCAAGTATTACAATTAATGGAACTTTACGACTAGTTTTAAATTGTTCAACTGTCATCCTATCTAATTCCTGCATACTTTTTTTTCTAATACTCATCTTTTTAATTATCTTTTTTTACAATTTACTCAAGCTACGATACATATTAAAAACAGACAAAACATGAAATTTCAAATATTCTCTAATAGTGTCAAAATCATCTTTTTCATAATTGTCAATTAATGAAATATCATTTAATGCTGACAATTTGTTGCTATATTCTTTTAATATAGCAACAATTTCAAGATTGTCATTGTCTGATAAATCAATAAAATGATTATTGACTGACTGAAAGCTCAAATCCGTATCAAAATCTTTTGAGCAATACATGCCTTCTTGAAATACTGAAGCTAAATCAAATAGTTCAATTTTTTCTTTATATGACACTTCAAAAATTCGTTTTAAACTTTGCAAAACAGATAAAAACACATCTTTTTCATCATAAGAAGCAAATATGATATTATTTTTAATGTTTTTCTCAAAAAACTCATTTATTTGTTCCCATCTGTTTTCTTTTCTAAAAATTTCAACTTCTATATTATTATCTTTCCACAATACAATAGCATAAGGGGTCTTTTCGTAAGCATGAGTTTTACTATATTGCGGAATGGATATTTTAGAGTGTAAAATTTTGAAAAAAACAAATTGTTTTTCTGTTTTAAATAATAAACTATTGATACCTTTTGCATCAATGATGGTTTTTTGTTCAAGTACTGAATGAAAATAGCATTTTGCCAACTTATTTTCAAGCAATGGAGCAACATCTTCAAGCTTAATTTTATTATCGTTGTAGAACGAAAATTTATCCTCAATTGACAAACCGGGCATTGAAAACACAGATATTTTTGGAACATGCTTCCAGCAAAGTTGTTTAAAATCGCATAAATAGGGAGAATCGCATTGCAAACCGATAGAAATATCAGGAGAGCGTTGCATATTTTTTACTTTCAACAATTGTTCTGCTTTACTTTTTACTATTTCAATTCTTTTTTCAATCTCAAAATTAACATTCACTATCCTAAATAAGGAATGAATATCAATTTTTTCTTCAAAAATATAGTCTGGATTAACATGAATAATAAAATAATCAACATTTTCAAGTCCAAACGAAGAAATAACATAAGATTGAAAGGTAATATCCAACAAATAAGTTTCAGAAATTGAAAGAGAACTTTTTACTTCGTAAGCATTCCATTTTTCATTTTTCAGAGTTAATATATCTAAAATTGCCGTCAAATTATTTGCAACAAAAGGCACTTCATATAGTATAGGAGTACGGTTTTGAATATGAGAAGCTGTAAGTTGTAATGTTTTTTTTGACACTCTTCCGCCTGATGGGTGCAAGTTCAGTCCGCCTAAAAACAAATCTCTTGCATATTCACCAACATCATGCCCGCGTTTAAATTTTGCTCTTAATTCAGGTGGCAAAGGATCTCTTAGATATGGTCGTTTTTTATGAAGATACAAAGATTTTTCACACTGTACACCTCGTATAAAGGCTGATTTTGATAGCATTTTTATTTATACAATTTCAATATTAGCGTCAGGAATAAGGGCTAAATAGTTATACTTTCTTAACAATTGGGCAATTGCTATAACATCTTTTTCGCAGTATCTAACAATTCTATCCAAATCTTTATCTTTATAGAAAACATCACAAACCATGCTGCCATCAATATCGTCTTTGGGAGTTGGAATGTCAAAAATGTATGTCAGTAAATTTAACGATGTATAGTTTTTATAATCTCCAAACTTCCACAATTCCATAGTATCAATATGATTAATCTCCCATGGTTTTTTTCCTGCTACATTTAAAACAGTAGGTATTCTAATGCCATTAAGCAACATTCGTCTTGCAAGATATGGAAAATCAAACTCTTTACCATTGTGGGCACAAAGAGTTAAAGCTAAATTTTTACTATATTGCTTTTCTATCATATCTGCAAATGAACTTAACAATTCTGCTTCATTATCATCTGAATAGAAAGATTTTACTCGCAATGTATTATTGTACATATATCCAACTGAAACACAAATTATCTTACCAAACTCGGAAAAGATACCAGCTTTATGATACACTTCATCAGGACTTTTATGTTGCTCATCAAATAAGCGTTCAGCTTTTTTATCCCAAAGTTTTTTAAAAGCATCAGGAACAGACTGATAATCTGGATATTGTGGAACAGTTTCAATATCTAAAAAAATAATGTTTTGGAAATTAAATTCTATCATTTTGAATACCAATTTATTTATTATATTGCAAAGATGTAAAAATATTTTCACATTGACAATCAACTTATGTATAAAGATTTGATTAAAAACGCACATTATTAATTCTGCGTATCAAAACTTTCTTAAATTTGCGTTTAATTATTTCATAGTGTAAAATCATGAAGAAAAACTCTCGGAAACTTACTATTGGGTTAGTATTTCTTTTAGGAATTATATTTGTGTATTGGGGTGTTAATTTTCTTAAAGGCTTAGATATATTTTCAAAAAGTAGATATTATTATGCTGAATATGACAATGTTAGCGGTTTACTTATTGCAAGTCCGGTAACAGTTAGCGGATACAAAATTGGACAAGTTACGAATATTGAATTTCAACAAGACAAATTAGGCAAATTAAAAGTTCAGTTTATTATCTCAGAAAAGCTAGAAATACCCAATAATAGTATTGCAAAAATTCAAAGTTCCGATTTGTTAGGCTCAAGAGAAATAGTTATAGAATTGGGAGATTCAAAAGTATATGCTAAATCGGGAGCTTTTTTCAAAGGAGAAATGGAAAAAAGTTTAAAAGAAGAAGTCAGTTATGAAATGCTTCCGTTAAAAAACAAAACAGAGTCGTTATTATCGTCTTTTGATTCTGCTCTGGCAGTTGTACAATACATTTTTAATGAATCAACAATTGATAATCTGAATCAAAGTTTTGAGAGTATAAAATATACAATATCAAATCTTAAAAGTTCTTCTATGGTAATTGATACTTTTTTAATTACCCAACAAGATAGAATGAAAAGCATAGTTTCACATATTGAATCTATTACTTCAAATATCAAAAACAATAATGAAGAAATTTCAAATATTATTCAGAACTTATCTCAATTATCAGATACGCTTTTAGTTTCGAGCATTAAATCAACCTTTCTAAGTGCTGAAAAAGCAATGTCTGACATTAGCAACATCACTCAAAAAATTGACTCTGGAGACAATTCATTGTCATTATTGCTAAATAATGATTCATTGCATAACAATCTTGTGAATGCTACAGCAAGTCTTGATTCACTTCTAATTGATATCAAAACTCATCCTGAACGATATATACAAATAAGCGTATTTGGTCGCAAAGATACAGAATCTACAAAAAGTCAAAAAAAGAAATAAATAACATTTTTTATATGAGAAGTGTTTTTAAAGAAGTAAATTACTACTTTTGCAAATTGATATGTTGGGGCGTTAGCTCAGTTGGCTAGAGCGTTAGACTGGCAGTCTAAAGGTCAGGGGTTCGACTCCCCTACGCTCCACACTATTTTTATTTAACATTCTCACTTTTTTTTAATTATAGCATTTGTGTTTTTTCACAAGATTTTGATTATATGCTCAAAAAAGTTCCACACACTTATGTAATTGTTTTTTCTATTGTTGTGATTACAGCAATAATGACATGGTTTATACCTGCAGGAAGTTTTGATAGAACCGAAAAACTTATGCCCGATGGTAGTGTTCGTCAAGTTGTTATTGAAAATAGCTTTCATCGCATCGAACAATCCCCACAAACTTGGCAAATATTTTCTGCATTTCCAAAAGGATTTATAAATCAAGCTGAAATAATAATATTTATTCTACTAATTGGTGGTGCATTTTGGATTATGAATGTTAGCAAGGCATTAGATGTAGGCATAATGACATTTATTCGTTCAACAAAGCGACTTGAACAATATAAAATTCTTAGAAAAATTGGAGTCAATAATATTGTGATGACACTAATAATGATAATGTTTAGCGCATTAGGTGCAATCTTTGGAATGAGTGAAGAAACCATTGCATTTGTAATTATTCTTGTCCCTCTCGCTATTTCGATGGGGTATGATTCCATTACAGGAGTAAGTTTGGTGTATGTTGCTGCACATTTAGGATTTGCTGGAGCCATTTTAAATCCTTTTACTATTGGCATAGCTCAAGGCTTGTCTGATATTCCAATTTTTAGTGGAATTGAGTTTCGCATTATTTGTTGGATAATTATTAATGCTTTGGGATTTAGCTTTATATTGATTTATGCAAATAAGATTAAAAAAAATCCGCACAAAAGCCCGACATACAAACTTGATGAATACTGGCGAAATCGAAAAATAGATAGTGAACAACAAATTGACTACTATACCCCAAAAATTGCATGGGGCGTTTTCATTGCCATTCTTCTATCGCTACTTAGTTTTTCATATTACTATCCAAACTCTACACTACACATAGGCAATAACAACATAAGTGGTTCAATAGTTCCAATTATCACAGGGTTTTTCGCTATCACAGCATTTTTTGCATTGCGAAAATCGGTTCATTACTTTATTTTAAATATTTTGGCTTATACTATTGTTTTTTTAATTGTAGGTGTAATGGGCTACCAATGGTATGTTGTTGAAATTGGGGCACTTTTTTTCGCTATGGGAATTTTATCAGGTATGTCGGTTAATATTTCTGCCAATAATCTTGTAAAACTATTTTTAGATGGTGCTAAAGATATTTTTTCTGCTGCATTCATCGTAGGTTTAGCAGGTGGGATAATAGTTATACTAAACGATGGGCAAATTATTGATTCAATTATGTATGGCTTATCAAAAGCTATGCAAAGTTTTGGCAAAATGGGTTCGTTGGGAACTATGTATGGTATTCAAACAGCTTTGAATATAATTATACCTTCAGGCTCGGCAAAAGCAGCATTAACTATGCCCATAATGGCACCTTTTAGCGATTTGATTGGTATTTCGCGACAAGCAACAGTGATGGCTTTTCAGTTTGGAGACGGATTTACAAATATGATAACTCCAACTTCGGGCGTATTAATTGGTTGTTTGGGAATTGCAAAAATACCTTATAGTATTTGGTTCAAATGGGTGTGGAAATTAATATTGGCATTATTTATTTTAGGTTTTATTTTGTTAATACCAACCGTATATATTAGCATGAATGGATTTTAATTCTTCTGTCTTATGAAATCAAGTATCACTACTACAGTTTTTGCAATTTTGCTTGTGTTCTACTCTTGCAAAAAAGACAATAACACAAACACAGACGGCAATAATCACTTTGACACCATCAAGCCACTAAGCTATTTCCCGGCTTTTCCAAACTCATATTGGGTTTATGACAATAATGAAACTTTAAAAGTTGCCAGTCAATATGAGAAGCACATCTACAACACTGCTGGTTATACGGCAGTTCCTGAATATGACACTTTGTTTTTGCCAAAGCTGATTTTAAACAATATTTACAACAAAGGTGATTCAACTGCATTTGTCAAAGCCTACTCAATTTCTAAAGAAAGCAAGAGTAGTTATCGCGATCCTACTTTCAAAACCATACTTTCGCTAACAAAAGGCGAGTTTATTATTGGTGGTGCTTTTCAAGGACACGAAATCATCGGCAAAACTATTAGTACTGATACAACTATCTATATCGGAAATAAAAAGTACGAAAATGTCATTGCAGTTATCATATTTGATTATGCTTGCCAAACAGCAGGATATAGCCCCGAAGAATGTGCTACGGTTAGAGAATTTTATGCAGAAAATGTTGGTTTAATCAAACGAGAAACACGAAATTTCCCTTTAGATACTAACTTTATTAAAAAAATCGAGTTGGTTGAATATCACATTAAAGACAATTAAGCAAAAGTCCCCTACTTTTCCTTTGAATCCCAAATAGTTTCTTGAGCATTATTCAAAAATGTCATTGTTCGAGCCAAAACAAAAAAATAATCTGATAATCTGTTAATATATTTTACAATAAACTCTGGCATAGAATACTCCTTGCACACCTCAATAATTGTTCTTTCAGCTCTGCGACACACAGTCCGACAAATATGGCTTAAAGAGTTAAGTTCGTGTCCACCCGGAAGAATAAAGTTTTCTAATGCAGGTAAATCATTTTCCATTTTATCAATTTCTGTTTCAAGCAAAGCAATATCGTTTTCATCAATCTGAATATTGCTTGGGACTTCCTTACCTTTTTCAACCGCCAGAAATGATTCTACGACAAAAAGTGCTTTTTGAATTTTCAGAAGTGTTTGTTTGTGATTATTTTGCTGAATTTTATCCCTTAACAATCCAACAAAAGAATTAAGTTCATCAACGGTACCATACGCTTCTATTTGAACATGAGACTTTAAAACACGACCGCCACCAATAAGTGAAGTTTCGCCACTATCTCCTTGTTTTGTATATATTTTCCAATTTTGCTGTTCTGTCATTATAATTTGGATTAAGTACTAGTGGCAAATTTAGTATTTTTGTTCAATATTCCAGACAAAAGCTCTAATTCCGACATCTTTATTATCACTATCCAAGTTTTTGATTTTTTGTAATAATTTTTCAACTTGATTATCTTCAACTATTGCTAACATTGCCGAATTAATCTCGGGCCAAGTGTGAGTTCCGTAATGTGGATCACCGGTATTTGTACCTCTGCCTTGCATATTTGACCATTGAGAATAACCTCTAATACCCAAAGTATCTATCATATACTCTACCTTGTCAGTAAGAGCCATATTGTACACAATGAAAACTGCTTTCATATTTTTTCTGTTTTTCTATTTTACATCATTACTATCTTCCATAAAGGTATAAATCAATCTATGGCGATTTCTCATTCGTTTGCGTTCTCCTTTGCGTGAAAACAAAGCATACACAACAGGTACAATAATCATCGTCAATATTGTTGAAAACACTAAACCTCCCATCACAGAAATACCCATTGGACTCCATATTTCTGAGCCTTCGCCAGTGCTTATTGCCATAGGAAGAAGACCTAAAATAGTTGTAAAAGCCGTCATAAGAACAGGTCGTAGCCTTGATTTTCCGGAAAGGGCAATAGCTTCATCTAAATCATAATCTCTATCTCTCATTAAATTTATATAATCTACCAAAACAATAGCATTTTTCACTACAATACCAATCAGCAAAATAGCACCTAAAGCAGCAATAACACTAAGATTTGTACCTGTTATAAAGAGTGTAAAAATTACTCCTGAAAATGAAAATGGGATAGAAAACATAATTATTAAAGGCATTTTAAATGATTCAAACTGAGAAGCCATCACAATAAACACTAAAAGCAAGGAAATGACCATCAATAAGCCAAGATCTGCAAATGATTCTTGCTGGTCTTTATATGCACCTGCCATGCTAATCATTACATCTCCGGGTTGCTCGGTTTTATCAATAATTTTTTGAATATCTGTTGCCAATTCCCCCATTGATACTTTATATGGTTGAACAGAAACTTTAACAACTCTTTCTTTACCTTTTCTACTTATTGTGGGTGGCGACCATTGTTCAACTACTTTTCCTATTTCGCTAAGTCTAATTTTGTTTCCATTAGAATTCATCAATGTTATATTTTCAATATCGCTAATAGAACCACGATACTCTTCCTTCAAACGAACAATAATATCATACTCATCTCCTTTTTCACGATATTTAGTAGCAGTGTAACCATAAACTCTATTTCGTACAGCCATTGAAACAGTTGCAGTATTTAGTCCATATTGTGCCAACTTATCTCTATCTAAGACTACGGTTAATTCGGGCTTAGATTTATCACGACTTATAGTTATATCACGAGCACCATGCAGTTTTTTAATTTCTTCCGATATATCAGAAGCAATTTGATTTGTAACACCAAAATCATATCCATAAATTTCAACTTCAATGCCCTGCCCTCCGAATCCACCCATGCCACCAAAACTCAAACTATAATTTACAATTTCAGGAATCATTGCTAACTGCTCGCGCAAATCATCTCCGATTTCCCAACAAGAGCGGTTTCGCTTATCAATATCTACCAAACGCAATTGCATATTTATTATATGAGAACCAGAAGAACCCCAAATTGATGATACACCTCCCTTTTCATCACTACCTGCAGAACTTGACAATAATTCAACCTCATCTGAATATCTTTTACTTATTATTTCTTCAAGTTGTTTAACTACTTTGCAACTTTCATCAACTCTTGTTCCTGTTTGTAGTTCAATTTTAGCTGAAACTGAACTTTGATCAACTTCAGGCATAAACTCTGTTCCAATAAATGGTAACAAAAAGAACGAACCAACAAAAATAGCTAATGCACTTACAATAACCACTAATTTATGTTTTAAACTCCATCTGATTAAGGTCTCATACCAATTATCAACTTTATCTAAAAATCGTTTAATTGTATTATCATAAGTGAATTTTTTTTCTTTTTTAGCCGGACGCAATTTTAACATCAAAGAGCTTAACATTGGCGTTAAAGTAATAGCAGCCAGAGTAGAAACAGTTATTACTATTGAAACAATCCAACCCAATTGACGGAACAAAACGCCTGTCATACCTTTGACAAAAGTTAAAGGAATGAAAACGGCTAAGACAACAAGTGTTGTAACAATTACAGCAAGCCAAACTTCATTAGTTGCATAAAGTGCTGCTTCACGGGGTGTGGCTCCTCTTTCAATATGCTTTGCAATGTTTTCGAGTACTACTATTGCGTCGTCAACCACCATTCCAATCGCTATTGATAGCGAAGCCAAAGAAATAATATTAATTGAACTACCCGCCATAGACAGATATATAAACGAAACCACTAATGAAATTGGAATTGTAAGAACAATTATAAAAGTTGCTCGCCAGCGTCCTAAAAAGAAAAGAACCACCAATATAACAAACAACAAAGCATACATCAATGTTTCTGACAAGTTGTTTACAGAATAAGTAATAAATTCAGAAGAATCAAGAATAGGATTGATTTTAACATCAGGAGGCAGTGTTTTTTGAATTTGCTCAAGTTCTTTTTTTACTGCTTTTGCTACAGCAATAGTGTTTCCACCTGACTGTTTCATTACAAACATACGAAGTCCCTGTTCTGCATTTACCCTTTCACGCAATGTCATGTCTTTTATGGTATCTCGTATTGTAGCAACATCATTTAGATATATTGTTTGTCCATTAAAGCTACCAATGATTACAGACTTTACTTCTTCGCTTGTTGCAAACTCTCCTTCTATTTT
>CAZKDV010000028.1:0-23619 GCA_964551645.1 uncultured Bacteroidales bacterium
CATATCTCTTTCTTTTCTAATTTCAACATCTTCAGCATATTTGTTCAAAGCCATTTCAATTGTTGTTTCTAACTCTTTCTCTTTAAAAGGCTTAATAATATATCCGTATGGAAAAGAAAGTTTTGCTTTTTCAATAGTATCTTCGTCAGCGTATGCTGTTAAAAAAATAATAGGCACTTCAAATTTTTCTTTAATAATTTTTGCAGCTTCAATACCACTCATTTCTCCTTTGAGCATAATATCCATTAAAACAAGATTTGGTTGATATTTATGAACTACCTCAATTGCCTTTTCTCCACTTGAAACAACGGCTGGTACACTATATCCAAGATTTTTTAGACTATTTTGAATGTCTTTTGCAACAATACTCTCATCTTCAACAATAACAATTTTAACTTTTCCCATGTTTATATAATTAGAAATTATGTGAATTGCAAAAATAAACACTATATTTTGAAATGCAAAATAAAACTTATTCTTTTACTAGAACTTCTATCAAAAGTATATTCTCCTCCAATTTGATCAACTAAAGCATCTAATAGTTGCATTGAAAAATGTGAATGTATTTTATTTACATCTTTTGTATTTTTTCTTAAATCTGGATATAAAATTTCAATAACGACATGTAATTCTTTCATGTATAACTTAATACTAATCTGTTGTTTATCCTCAAATAAATCTAAATTACTGAAAAAATTATACAACGCCTCATTCATAATCATTCCACACGGAACACTTATATCTAAAGGTAAAAAGATATTTTCTAATTCATAATGAATGTTTGCATCTGAATATCCATTATTTCTAATCATATTATCTGCTATCAAAAAAATATATTTTTTGAAGTCAATTCTACTGAAATTATCGGTTTTATATATTATTTCATGAACAAGGTAAATACTATTTATTCTATTCTGAATTTTATTAAGAATATTGTTTGACAAATTATCATTAATATTTTTCTTTTCTAAATTTATAATGCTTGAAATGATTTGCAAATTATTTTTTACCCTATGATGAACTTCTTTCAATAAAATACTTTTTTCTTCTAATATTTTTGATAATTCTTGCTCCACTTGCTGTCTTGAAATAACTTCTTGTCTTAATTTTTTAAAATTTTCTTCAGCAATATCGGCTCTTAACTTGGTTTTTAATAAATTTTTCTCATCTGAAATATCTCTAAAAACTACTTGATATGCTTCTTTCCCCAAATAATTAACTAAAGTAGTAAGTGTTTCAACTTCAACTATTTTATTATCATCTAATTTTTTGATTTTTGCTTCAATAAAAGGCTGCTCTATTCCTTGTTTTAATAGCATGTTTCGCTCTCTAATTATATCAATATATTCAGGTAAAAATATTGTTTCAATATCAATATCAAATATATCTTCATAATTTGTACAACCTATTATTTCCAATGCTTTTTTATTTGCAAATAATACGCCTGTTTTATCTCGTATAATAATGCCATTAGGTAATAACTCAATTAAATTTCTATATGTTGATTCGCTTTTGTACAATCTTTCTTCATTACTTTTAAATTCTGTTATATCCTTAAAGATTACTATAATATCTTTTTTATTAGGAATGAATTTTACTTCAAAATAATAATTTTCATTTTTAATTTGCTGAGAAAATAAAAAAGAATTTTCTTGCATTTTACTAATGACATTGTCTATTGATTTTTTAATTTCATTTTTTGTTTTTACCGATAATGATAAATCAAGTAAATTTTTATTATCTAACTCAATATCTTTAAAAATCACACAAGATTCGGATATATGATATTCTATAATTTTGCCTTCTTGATTGATAATACAATGAAAATCAGATAAAGAAGAAATAATATTCTTATATATTTCACTATTATTCATGATTTTTAACATATAAAAAACTCAAAGCTAATTTTACAAAAATAACATTTTAATCAAACTCACTCAGCATTATTCTTTGATAACTAATTTCTTTCCCATTTTTATACCCAACTCTTAAAACTAATTGTCCTGTTATATCGTAGTATTTCCATTCGCCTTCACGATTTCCCATAATATAATTTCCTTCAGTTTTTTTCAAGCCATTTTCCCAATAAAAAATTTGCTTTCCATTAAAAACACCGTCTAAATATTCTTTTTCAGCAATTTTAAATCCACTTTCAATATCAATTATTTTCCAAATTCCATTGTATTCTCCGTCAATGTATATACCTTCTTCTCGAGTATCTCCAATTTCGTAAAACCAAAAATCAGTTTCTGCATTATCAATATATTTTCCTTTTGCAATAACTTTTCCATCAATCTGATATTCAACATATTCGCCTTCTCGGCTTCCATTTACAAAATATTCTTGCTTCCACACTTCTCCGTTATTATAAAACCATTTCCATTCTTCATTTTGCTTGCCTCTACTATCGTATTTACCTTCTTGTTCTTTAGTTCCATTTGGGTAATAAAATGCCCAATTTCCTACTTTTATTGAATTTGAATATTTCCCTTCTGACATTTTTATACCATTCTCATAATATTCTATAAATTGTCCTTGTTTTTTTCCTTGTTCGTCAATAATACCTTCAGCAACTAATTTTCCATTTCTAAAAATATATGATTTTTCAATTTTTCCTTCTTGATTATAGTCTCGTCTAACTCCGTCAGCTTTTCCTTCAAAATAACTTCCAACAACTTTTATTTTTCCATTAGGATAATAATCATATCTAATTTCAAACTCTTTTGTTTCTTGCGAATCTATCTGTAACTCTCCATTAATATATTTTTCAATTTTATCAAGATTTCCATTTTCATTGTAATATTTAACAAAACCATCAATAATACCATTTTTATATGTTTTTTCGATTTTTACACTTCCTGAATTATAGAAATCTATCCACATACCATGCTTATTTTCAGCATAATTAACTCTATTAATGGATTGTTTGCTCAATAAAATACCCTTACGATAATTATAGATTGTTTGAACTAATCCTTCTTCATTAAATTCTTTAGAAATACCTTCTTCAAGTCCATTAACAAATAAAGTTTTTTGTTTTAGTTTTCCATTTGCATATAAAATTTGAGTATTGCCTTCTTTTATGTCTTTCACAAATTCTTCTTCAATTATGCTATCTTCTGTATAAGTTATTCTTTTTCCATGCTTCAAGCCTGAGGAATAATGAACTTCTAATGAAATATCACCAATTTCCGAATAAAATCTCCATAATCCATCTAATTCAAAATTTAATCTATTTCCTTCAGATTTTAATTGTCCATTTTCATAATAGGTCTTCCAATATCCATCGGGTTTATTTTCTTTTAAAAAACCTTCACTTGATATTTGTCCATTTGAAAAAAAAAATTGTACAAATTGAAGACTATCAGTATTTATTTGTGCATATAAGTTTATGTTTATTAAGTAGATAATAAACAAAAAAAGTTTTTTCATTTTTTAAAATAGTTTGTTATTTCAATCATTTTTTTGATTGGTTTTTCTGCTTTTAATCTTAAAGATTCTTTTATGTTTATTTCATAAATATTTTGTTCTAAACTTTTTAAAATCTTTTCTGGTGTAATCAATTTCATAAAATTACAATCATTGCATGCACATGATTCATCTGCTGAAATAATATAAAATTCTTTTTCTGGAGATAATTTTTGTAATTGATGAATAATTCCTGTTTCAGTAGCAATTATTTGTTTTTTAATATTACTTTTTTTTGAAAACTCAATAATTTGAGATGTAGAACCTACAAAATCTGCAATATCAAGAATTACTCCTTGACATTCAGGATGTGCTAATAAAATTGCTTCAGGATGTAAATTTTTCATCTGAATAACTTTTTCAATATGTAATTGATTATGAACATGGCATGTACCATCCCATAAAACCATATCTCTTCCAGTTTTTTTAATTAAATAATTGCCCAAATTTTTATCAGGTGCAAATATTATTTTTTGATTTTTTGGAAATGAATTTATTATTAATTCAGCATTACTTGATGTGCAAGTAACATCTGTCATTGCTTTTATTTCAACTGATGAATTTATATATGTAATTACTATATGATCGGGATATTTTTCAATAAATTTTTTAAATGCTTCAGGAGGGCATGAATCAGCAAGTGAACAACCTGCTTCTAAATCAGGCAATAATACTTTTGTTGATGGATTGATAATTTTTGCAGTTTCAGCCATAAATTTTACTCCTGCAAAAACAATAATATCTACTTTGCTATTTTTAGCTTCTACGGCTAATCCATAACTATCTCCTACATAATCTGCAAAATCTTGAATTTCAGAATATTGATAAAAGTGAGATAAAATAATCGCATTTTTTTGTTTTTTTAATTCACTAATACGATTTATGATATTATTATTAATTAAATTTTTATAAAAAGAATTCGTCATAATAATGCTGTTAATTATGTTGAAACTTCATTTGATAACATTTTTTAACATTCTATTGTTAATAAATAAAGTGCAAAATTACTTGATTTTTTTATTATTACCGACTTATTAACATAATGTTGAAAACATAGGTGTTAATTTCATTAATAAGTGATATTGTTAATAAAAAGTGTTGAAATATTTAAATTTTTAATTATCCACATTTATTTGTTTTCTTTCAACAATTAAATTAACAATATTTAGTCATTTATTAGTAGTTTTAAACATAATTTTTAATGGCTTCTTGAAAAATAAAATAACTTTGCAATGAAAATATAAAGGTATGAAAAAAATTATTTCAATAGCATCAGATCATGCAGGTTTTTATCTTAAAGAAAAAATAAAAACTTTTTTTAAAGAAAATGCAATTGAATTTTATGATTTTGGTGCTTATTCTGACGAAAGTATAGATTATCCCGATGTTGCACATTTAGTTGGAAAAAGTATAAATGATGGGAAATACGAAATAGGAATAGTATTATGCGGAAGTGGTAATGGAGTTAATATGGTTGTTAATAAATACAAAAATGTTCGTTCAGCATTATGTTGGAATGTTGAGATAGCTAAATTGGCACGAAAACATAATAATGCAAATATTTTGGCAATACCAGCTCGTTTTATCAAAGAAAATCAAACAATTAAAATTGTTGAGGCTTTTTTAAATACAGATTTTGAAGGAGGAAGACATCAAATTAGAGTTGAAAAAATACATGATTTAAAATAATTATGAGTCAATCAAATAAGCAATTTGCTTTACAATCAAAATTAGCATGTGAAAATGTTGAAAATAGAAATATTTTAAAAAAAAATATTATCAATTATAATGTACGAATTGATAAAGCAAAAGAGCAGTTTTCTGATTATAAATTAGCAAGAAAAAAATTGTATTATTTGAAATATAAAACAATTGAAAATCTTGAAAATCATATTAATGAATTTGAAAAACAATTCTCAACTCGTGGCGGAAAAGTTATTTATGCACCTAATAAAATTGATGCTTTAAATTTTATTAATGAAATAATTAAAAATAATAATGCGAAAAAAATTATAAAATCAAAATCTACTATTTGTGAGGAACTTGAATTAGAACATTTTCTTAATAATCAAGATGTTAAAGTAATAGAATCAAATTTAGGTAGATTTATTGCTCAAATTGCTAAAGAAGATTCTTCGCATATTGTAAGTCCAATAATTCATAAATCAAAAGAACAAATATGTAAATTACTCAATGAAGAATATAAAACTTTATTTGATAATAATACGCCAAGCGAGCAAATAATTGAATTTATCAGAAATATAATAAGAAACGAATTAAAAGATGTAAAAGTTGGAATTACGGGTTGTAATTTTTTAATTGCAGATGTAGGGGCAATTGCCATATCAGAAAACGAGGCAAATGTTATGTTAACAGCAGGTATGCCTCCGATACACATTGTTGTTGCTTCTGTTGAAAAAATAATTTATCAATTCAATAATTTAGAGTTATTCCAATCAATGTTGTCAACTAATTCAACGGGACAGAAATTATCTTCATATAATCATATAATTTTTGGTCCATACAAAAATCAAGATTCAAAAATAACTCCAAAAATATATGTTATTTTAGTTGATAATAATCGTTCACAATTATTGAGTAATACTCAATTACGCGAATCATGTTATTGCATTAAATGTGGTGCTTGTCATAATTCATGCCCTATATATAAAATAATTGGTGGAAATACTTACGATACAATATATAATGGACCAATTGGTTCTGTTATTTCGCCTTTTATTTTTGGAGAAGAAAAATATATGCACCTACCATATACATCAACTTTGTGTGGAAAATGCAATGAAGTTTGTCCTGCAAATATTGATATTACCGGATTATTAATAGAAAACAGGAAGAAAATTGTAGATAGCAAGATAAATAGTACAACAGAAAGATTTGTATTTAATAAAATGCACTACTTATTGATGAAAAGAAAACGAATAGAAAATTTAAATTCGAGAATTAAAAATATAAGCGTAAAGTTATTATTGAAACAAAATTGGGGATTACATCGCGAATTACCAACATTTAGCAAATTGAGTTTTAATAAACAGCAAAAAAATAAAAATAGAGCAAATTAATCCATTTTTAATACTGCTAAAAATGCAGATTGTGGAACTTCAATATTTCCAACTTGTCTCATTCTTTTTTTCCCTTTCTTTTGCTTTTCTAACAATTTTCTTTTTCTAGATATATCACCCCCATAGCATTTTGAAGTTACATCCTTACGATAAGCACGAATGGTTTCGCGAGCAATAATTTTTGCACCAATTGCAGCTTGAATAGCAATTTCAAATTGTTGCCTTGGAATAAGTTCTTTCAATTTAATACAAATTTTTCTGCCAAAAGCATAAGCATTATCTCTATGAATTAAACAAGAAAGAGCATCAACCGTTTCGCTATTTAACAATATATCAAGTCTTACAAGCTGAGCTGGTTTGTAACCAGAATGGAAATAATCAAACGAAGCATAGCCCTTAGATATACTTTTTAATTTATCATAAAAATCAAATACAACTTCTGCCAAAGGAATATCAACATTTAACTCAACTCTGTCAGTGCTGAGATAAACTTGATTTTTTAATGTTCCTCTTTTATCAATGCATAAACTCATAATTGCACCAATATATTCAGTTTTAGTTATAATACTTGCCGTAATGTAAGGTTCTTCAATAAAATCAATTTTTGTAACTTCAGGCAAACCCAAAGGATTATGAATTTCAAAGTGTTCTTGCTTTTTTGTATGAACAATATATGAAACATTGGGAACGGTTGTAATAACATCAATATTAAATTCTCTATCAAGTCGTTCTTGAATAATTTCCATGTGTAGCAAACCAAGGAAACCGCAACGAAATCCAAAACCAAGCGCCATAGAAGATTCTGGTTCATAAGTGAGCGAAGCATCGTTTAATTGTAATTTTTCAATAGATGCTCTTAACTCTTCATAATCATCAGGATCAATAGGATAAAGTCCGGCAAAAACCATAGGCTTAATTTCTTGAAATCCTTGAATAGCTTCTGAACAAGGATTTTCAACATGAGTAATTGTATCTCCTACTTTAACTTCTTTTGCTGTTTTAATTCCGCTAATTATATAACCGACATCTCCAGCTTTAAGCGTTTGCTTAGGAACATTTTTCAATTGCAATATACCAATTTCATCGGCATGATATTCTTTTCTGGAAGCCATGAATTTTACAAAATCATTTTTAGAAATACTTCCATTGAAAATGCGGAAATAAGCAATTATTCCGCGAAAAGAATTAAAAACAGAATCAAAGATTAATGCTTGCAATGGAGCATTTTCATCTCCTTTAGGGTGTGGTATTTTTTCAATTATTGCATCAAGAACTTTATCAATACCATATCCATTTTTAGCACTGACTTCAATTATATCTTCTCTAGTGCAACCTAACAATTCAATAATTTGATCTTTAACTTCTTCGGGCATAGCCGAAGGCATATCTATTTTGTTTAAAATAGGAATCACTTCCAAATCATGTTCTAATGCTTGATATAAGTTTGAAATTGTTTGTGCTTGGATTCCTTGCGTAACATCAACAATCAATAATGCACCTTCACATGCAGCAATTGAGCGAGATACTTCATAAGAAAAATCAACATGACCGGGAGTATCAATTAAGTTTAAAGTATATTTTTCTCCATTATGCTCATAGTCCATTTGAATAGCATGACTTTTAATTGTAATTCCTTTTTCTCTTTCCAAATCCATACTATCCAGCACTTGCTCTTGAGTTTCGCGTTCGGTAATGGTGTCAGTAAATTCTAATAATCTATCAGCAAGTGTGCTTTTGCCATGGTCGATATGTGCAATTATACAAAAATTTCTTAAGTGTTTCATAACGCTTGCAAAGTTATAACAATAAAATATTATTGATTATACATTTTTTATTTCTACTCTATACCATTTATGTAAAATTAATAAGTGTTGGATATAATGAAATAGAGTGGTGTTTATAAGTAGTTAAGTAGAAAGTTTGTAAGTATTTCTGTTTAATGGTTATCCGATAACAACACTAATATCAATGAGTCTTAGAGAATAAAATATTTTTCACCTATCAAAAGTGCAAATAAATTTACATAACAGAAACACAAAAATGATAAATTTCTATCTTTGTAGAAACAAAAAATAGAAAGATGAATATATTCCAACGACTTGAAGCATTTGTAACAAAAACATTCAAAACAACTGTAGAGATTTTCTTGGAAGCACTTAAAATGAGTCCAAATGCACAAGGTTATGTGAATGGTTCTATTACTGAATTACTTTTAAAACAACATATAGAGAGTTTAGGTTACGAAGTAAAACGCATCAAAGAAAAATGGGAAGGCAGAAAACACCCGAACCATCATGGAGATTTTTATTTTCGAAAAAATGGAACTGAAAAATGGTTTGTTTTAGAGTCAAAAGGTGTAAAATCAAATACTGAAGATTGGAATAAACTTTACAATCTTCCTAAACTCAAAAAAATACTTTTTGATTACAATGAAATTGTTCATTGGATTGATAAAACACAAGAAATTGAGTCACAAATAGACTATTGGATAGCAACTAATTTACCTGATTTGGTAAATGCCCCAATTTTATACACTTATGAAGAAATTCAGGACTATTTGAGAAATCCTCCAAAAAGAGAAACAGCAAAGTCCATCGCAATGCAGAAATTAGCTGTTTTTACAAGAGAGCAAATTGATGCAAGGATTAAGGAAAGGCTGAAATATGTTATGTCAAAAGTAATGGTTTTAGACACTCACTTTGTTTCAGGAACTTCGGTAGCAAGTGAGCGGACACAAGCAACGCCAAGAAAAGACGAGTTCAATGTTATTTCCATTAATATCGTTTTACGATATAATACACATAAATTTCTGTTTGCAAACCCCAAACATTTAGATTCTTCGGGGAAAGATGCAAATCATTTGCAACAAAATTACATTATGGGTTTTGTGTTTCCACAAGCAGATCAAAGTTTAAAATTAGACCTAACAGACGAATGGTATGATAATTTTAATGATATATGTGAAACTATTGATAGTGAAGATGCTATCAAAGAAAATGATATGCAAATTGACAACAGAAATATTATAATTGAAAATTAAAGTTGTATATTTACACAAATGTGTGTTATTTTTGCCACAAATGTGTAATATATGAATTTGCTTTTTGATATTGAACTTTCCAAAGAAGACAATCTTTTAAGAAGATTTGAGGAAATTCATGATTATATTTATGCCAATGATGGCTTGTCGCCACAGCAAACTTTGGAAGAGTTTGTCAAAATTTTGTTTATTAAAATTTTTGACGAAAACGAAAAACAGAAACAGTTTTCCATTTCTTCTGATGAATGGAACGACATAAAATCGGGCAAAAATATTTCTTCATTTTCTGATAGAATCACTGTGTTATTTGATAAAATACAAAAAGAATATCAGGATATTTTTGACATAGATGATAGAATAAAATTAAGTCCAAATGCACTTGGTTTTACAGTCAATAAATTGCAAGGAATTTCTTTACTTAATTCTTCGCAAGATGCAAAAGGCTTGGCATTTCAAAAGTTTTTATCGCATCATGAAAAAGACGGACGAGGACAATTTTTCACACCCGAACCTGTCATTGATTTTTGTGTTGCAATGATGCAACCAAAGACCGAAGAAACTATAACCGACCCTGCTTGTGGTAGTGGAGGTTTTTTGATGTCGGCTTTGAAATACTTGAAAACCAACAATCAAAAAATAGATACTGCAAAAATTGTTTCGCAAAATATTTTCGGTTTAGACATTAATCGTAGTATTGCCCGAATTGCAAAAATGAAACTGCTTTTAGAGGCAAATGGAAAAACAAATATTCTTTGCACAAATTCGTTAGAAGATTTAGACAGCCTTAAACTTTTATTAGGGAAAAAAAATGGTTTTGATTTGGTTTTGACTAATCCACCTTTTGGGGCAAAAATTACACAATCGTCTGTTTTGTCAAAGTTTGATTTAGGACACAAATGGTTAAATCAGGAAAATGAATTTTACAAAACAAAAACAGTTTATGCAAACCAAAGTGCTGAAATTCTTTTTATTGAGCGTTGTTTGCAATTTTTGAAAGAAGGAGGAAGAATGGCAATTGTATTGCCAAATGGTAATTTTGAAAATCCGTCATTGGATTATTTGCGTTATTATATTAAGCAAAAAGCAAAAATTTTAGCGATTGTAAATTTACCGCAAGAAACATTTATTCCTTACGGAACAGGCGTAAAAACTTCGTTATTATTTTTGGAAAAAGATAGCAAAAACGAAGAACATCAATATCCAATCTTCTTTGGTAGAGTTACAAAATTGGGTTATCAAGGTAACAAAAATGGAACGCCTATTTATCAAAAAGATAAATTTGGACAAATTGTAAAAGATAAAAGCGGACAGCCGATTTTAGACGAAGATTTTACGGTTATAATTGAAGCATACAAAACATTTCAACAAGGCAAAAAAGTGGAAATAGAAAATGCGTTTTCAATTCAATTTAATGAATTAAACGGAAGATTTGATTATGATTTTTATTCCCCTGAAAATCGCAAACTATTTTCAAACTTGGCTAATTTTGAAGCAGTTCGTTTAGGCGATATTTGTGAAATTATAAAAATAAAAAGCAAAAAACTCAAAGATCCGAATTTGACTGTTGAATATGTTGAACTTTCAGACATAAACACACATTCTTATGAAATCATTAATTCAACAACTTATCAAGTTCACGAATTACCAAGTAGAGCAAGTTACGAAATTCAGCAAGGCGACATTATTACAGCAATTGCAGGTAATTCCGTAGGAACACGCAAACATGCAACAGCTTTGGTAACAGACGATTTTGCAGAAAGTATTTGTACCAACGGTTTCAGAGTTTTGCGAAACTTCAAAATAGACAGTTATTATTTGCTTTATTATTTAAAATCAGAAATGTTTTTAAAGCAAATGTTTATGTATCGGACAGGTGCTGCCATTCCAAATGTTTCGGACATTGACTTGGTAAACATTACTATTCATTTGCCCGACAAAAAAACAATTGCCGATATCAGCAACAAAATGAAAAAAGCATTTGAGTTGCGACAAGCATCTAAACAACAAATTGAAAGTATAACATTAGAGCTTGTATGATAACTAAGAAGAAAAACCACCAATAACAAAGAATTTTGCCAAAATAGTGAAAAAAACAGCTTAGAGTGAGCTTTTGCTCATTGCAATAAATCTTAGATTATTCAATTTTCTTTGGGAAATTGCAACAAATTTTCATTTAATTTCTATTTCTTCCCATCTATTGCTATTTCGTATAATATGTGATTTATAGCCGTATTGTTTAAGTTTGGCAAAAGTAAATTCAAAACCTTCGGTAAGTTCATTTGAGTGATGTGCATCAGAATTGACAATAATTGGAATGTTGAGCAAACGAGCCTGCTCAATAATAAAATCAGAAGGATAAATATCTGTTCTCTTTTTTTGATAAAAACTTCGTGTGTTTGCTTCAAGAATAATGTTTTTTCCTTTCATCAGCCACAGTGCTTCGTTTACGGCATCTATATACCATTTTTCGCTTTCGTCAAAATATTTATCGGCATTTAGTTTAATTTTATCAAAATGTGCGATGATGTCAAAAGGCTCATTTTCAATCATTTCACAAATTTGATGATAATATGTTTTAACTGCTTTTTTGATATCAAAGTTGAAATATTTTTTAAATCCGTCTTCAAAAAATTCTGACTTTCCAGCAACAAACCAAATATCGTTGGTGTTCGGAATTTTAACTAAATGAATTGAACCTATGGTGTAGTCAAGATTATACTTGCTTTTGATTTCAGCAAAAGAGGCAGTAGTGTTAGGAATATAGTCTATTTCAAGCGAAAGAAACAATTCAATTTGATTTTGATATTGATTTTTGTATGCCAATATTTCTTGAGAATATTTTTCTAACATATTTTCATCACTTATTGCCCATTTAGTCTGTATTGAAATTGGAGCATGAGACGAAAAACCAAGATGTTGCAATTTTAGTTCTAATGCTTTTTTGATAAAAACTTCTATTTCTTCTTTTCCATCACAGTAAGTAGTGTGAGTATGGTAGTTTGCTAACATTTTTTCTGCAAATTTATGTATTTCTGTGGGATTTGTAATTTAGCAACATATATCATTTATTTGTACATTTGCGAAAACAATTTCACATGGAACAACTTAATATAAAAGAGATAGCAGATATTATCAGCAAAAAAGGAAGTTTAAAATCACATATTTATGACCAAACGGTTGAAATTCTTAAATTATTTAAAGAAACAGCTAAGGAGATAATTTCTGAATTACAAAGCAATATGAATCCTAAAGCTCCGATTGTGTTAAATTACAAAGATAGAAGTGATTTTGAGTTTGAAATAAAATTTGCAGGCGATGTTTTGATATTTATGATGCACTCAAATGTGTTTGAGTTTAGCAAGTATCACAATATTATGAATATCCCTTATGTTAAAAATAATTCGGAGAACTCTTATTGTGGAGTAATTAATATTTATAATTTTTTGTCAGATTCGTTAAAGTACAATAGGCTTAATGATTTGGGCTATATGATTGGCAGAGTGTTTGTAAATCATGAAAAACATTACTATATAGAAGGTAAACGAGAAATTGCTATGATATATAATGATTTTTCTAAATCTATAATTGATAAAAATTCTGTTCGTCAAATTATTTTATCTTCAATACTTTATACAATTAATTTTGATTTGCTAACGCCACCATACGAGCAAGTGAAAATTGTTACTGTTGATGAAATTCAAACAAGTATTGATAATATGAAAATGAAAACAGCAAAACGACTTGGTTTTACTTTTCAAGCTGATGAGTCTTAAAAAAACTTAATTAAGAAAATTTAGTTATGCTCGTAAAAACACACGGTAGCTCAATATACGGAATACATGCAATTCCAATAATAGTTGAAGTCAATGTTGATACAGGTGTTCAGTTTCAAATGGTAGGTTTGCCTGATAATGCCGTAAAAGAAAGCCATCAACGAATACAGTCGGCACTAAAAAATTCAGGTTTTAAATTTCCTTATAAAAAAATCACAATAAATCTTGCACCAGCTGATATTCGCAAAGAAGGTTCTGCTTTTGATTTAACTATTGCAATTGCACTATTGGCAGCTTCAGAGCAAATTTCTTCTAAATTATTGGATCAATATGTTATTCTTGGCGAACTGTCATTAGACGGAACATTAATGCCCATAAAAGGTGCTTTGCCGATAGCTATCGAAGCTAAAAAGAATAATTTTAAAGGTTTTATACTTCCTAAACAAAATGCAATTGAAGCAGCGGTTGTTGATGATTTAGAAGTTTATGGGCTGGAAAATATTAAAGAAGTTGCCGAATTGTTAAATGGAGAGGGTAATTATAGCACACTAAATGTTGATGTAAAGTCAATATTTGAAAATAAAAATAATTTCAACGATTTAGATTTTTCTGATGTTAAAGGTCAGGAGAATGTAAAACGAGCATTAGAAATAGCAGCGGCAGGAGGGCATAATGTTATCATGATTGGACCACCGGGAGCAGGAAAAACTATGCTTGCCAAAAGAGTTCCTTCAATTTTGCCTCCGCTTACATTAGAAGAAGCCTTAGAAACGACAAAAATACATTCTGTTGCAGGAAAAACCATGCAAGACACATCTCTTGTTACAGAGCGTCCTTTTCGTTCACCTCATCATACAAGTAGTGATGTGGCTATTGTTGGCGGAGGAACATTTCCGCAACCCGGCGAAATATCTTTAGCACACAATGGAGTTTTGTTTCTTGATGAGCTTCCCGAATTTAAACGAACTGTGCTTGAGGTGCTTCGCCAGCCACTTGAAGATAGACTTGTTACTATTTCAAGGGCAAAGTTTTCCCTCGAATATCCTGCAAGTTTTATGTTCTTTGCTTCTATGAACCCTTGTCCTTGTGGCTACTATAATCATCCCGAAAAAGAATGTACATGCGTTGCAGGAAGCGTTAAAAAGTATATAAACCGTATTTCAGGACCTTTATTGGATAGAATAGATATACATATTGAAGTTGTTCCTGTTCCTTTTCATGAGTTATCTTCTGTAGTGCCAAGCGAAAGTAGCAAAGTTGTTAGAGAAAGAGTTATTTTGGCAAGAAAAATTCAGCAAGAGCGATATGCAAAAACAAAAGGCGTGTACTGTAATGCACAAATATCATCTAAGCAAATTAAAATATATTGCCAACTCAACGAAGCAAGTAAGTCATTATTAAAAACAGCAATGGAAAAGTTGAGTTTATCAGCCAGAGCTTATGATAGAATCTTAAAAGTTGCCCGAACAATTGCCGACCTCGACAATGAAGAAAACATTCAAGTTACGCATATTGCCGAAGCAATTCAATATCGCAGCCTCGACAGAGAATCGTGGGGCGAATAAAACAATATTGATGAAGCCTTTTTTTAAATATTTTTTGTTTGTTTTTGTTTTTGCTTTATTTATCGTTTTTGTATTTTTTTTAGTTCAATGTGTATCACAAAGACAGTATGATTGGAATAAGAATAAAAAAGACATAATTGCCGAAAATTGTTCAGAACTTCAGTGGCAACAGCATGTTTATCTTGGATTGCCACGCGATGACGACCCGAGCGATGATTTAATTATCAAAAGACAGCAATATGTTGTTTCTTTTAACCCAGATAAATTAGTTGCAAATTGGGTAGCATGGCAGATAAATGATACATGGTATGGAGATGTTTCTCGCTATGGCGGAAACTTTATAAAAGACCCATTGCTACCGCATGAATACAATTTTGTTTCGCATGGAGATTATACAAATTGTGGCTATGATAGAGGGCATTTGGTTAGGAGCAAAGAACGCACAAAAACAAAAGAAGATAATGTTTCAACTTTTTATTTAACAAATACCTATCCGCAAACGCCAGAGCTAAACAGAGGACCTTGGTTAAAATTAGAAATGTATTGTGAACAATTGTGCTTAGAGAAAAAGAAGGAATTATATGTTTATGCCGGTGGGATTTTTGTGTCAAACAATACTTTGTGTAATCGCAACAAGGTTTGTATTCCCGACACTTGCTACAAAATTATTTGTGTTTTAGACAAAAACCAAAGCATAGAAAATATAAACAAAGAAACAGATATTATTGCCGTAGCAATGCCTAACACCAAAAATATCAGAAACCATAGTTGGGAGCAATATATCACAACAGTGCGAAAAATTGAAAATTCAACTTCTTACGACTTTTTCTCCAATATTCCTCAAAAGGTGCAAGAGCAAATAGAAACCAAAGAATATGTAAAATAAGAGGGAAGTAGGGAAGTTTTTTGCTTAATCAGCAAATTAAGCTTATTTTTCTGGCAAATTTTGCTTATTTTGACAAAAATGATACAAATAAGCATGTTTAACTATGTTTATTTTTACTATATTTGCAAAAATAAATGATTTTATGAACAGTTTAAGTCTTATTCCAACAGATAAAATAATTGAAAGGTTGCATTATGAAAATCCTTGGTGGATAAATAAGCAAATACCAGAAATGTATAGTTCCATGTCAAAACGCTTATATTTTAACTTGTTTTATCCACATGTAACAGAAAAAAATATACGCCGAGCTTTAGTATTAATGGGACCTAGACGCGTAGGAAAAACAGTAATGCTTTTTCATAGCATTGAACAGTTATTAGCTGACAATGTAAACCCACAAAAAATTTTCTTTATAGGTATTGATAATCCTATTTATATGCATTTAAGCTTAGAAGATATGCTAAACCTATGTAGGCAAGCATTAAATATAAATGACTTAAGTGGTTGTTATGTTTTTTTTGATGAGATTCAATATCTTAAAGATTGGGAGAGGCACCTTAAAGTTCTTGTTGATTCATTTCCAGAAACAAAATTTATTGTTTCTGGCTCAGCTGCTGCAGCCCTAAAATGGCACAGCACTGAAAGTGGTGCCGGAAGATTTACTGACTTTATGCTTCCTCCGCTTACATTTCAAGAATATATTCATCTGAAAAAGATGAATCATCTAATGTTTGATGGTACTATTAATTATGGCGAAAAAAAAATAAATTATTGCCTTGCTCATGACATAAAAGCTTTGAACAAAGAGTTTATGCATTACCTAAATTTTGGTGGGTATCCCGAAGTTCTATTATCTGAAAAAATACAAAGTGATATGGGTAGATATGTAAAAAGTGATATTGTAGATAAAGTATTATTGCGTGACTTACCCAGTCTCTACGGCATTAAAGATGTACAAGAGTTGAATAGATTTTTTACTTATATTGCTTATAATACAGGTAATGAATTTTCATACGAAACAATGAGTCGAGACAGTGGTATTCAGAAAGAAACGCTCAAAAAATATTTAGAATATTTAGAAGCTGCCTTTCTTGTCAAAGTGTTAAACAAAGTGGATATCAATGCTAAAAGATTAAAGAGAATTACTAGTTTTAAAGTTTATTTAACAAACCCATCATTGCGAACAGCTTTATTCTCTCCTATTTCAGAAACAGATGACAAAATGGGCAATATTGTTGAAACAGCCGTATTATCGCAATGGATGCATCGAGAAAAATTAGACTTAACATATTCTCGATGGAAGCATGGAAAGAATGAAGGAGAAGTAGATTTGGTTCTAGTAGATGACAAAAAATATAAACCTATTTGGGGAGTTGAAATAAAATGGAGCAATCGTTATTTTGAAAATCCCCAAGGGTTAAAAAGCTTAATACAGTTTTGCAAATCTAATTCTATAAACAAATCATTGGTAACTTCTATAGACCAACTTGGAGTAAAAACAATAGAAGAAATTTCATTATCGTTTTTGCCAGCCTCTATATATTGTTACAATATTGGTGATATAACTTTGAAAATGAAAAATATCAACAATTAAAATTAACTGATGTTGTATAACAAACCACTAAAACGCAACATTAGCGAAATAAATTTTGCTAAAAATTTATTTTTACTTTTCAGCAAATTAAATTGTATTTTTGTTTTTGTGAATAAAGTTGTTAGTAGGGCAAGAAACTAGTGGTTCTACACATTATGATGTAAGGTATAAAAAAGTAAGGTGGTAAAAAGGGGTGTAATTTTTAGTTTCCAGCCCAGCTTCCTAATTGTCAATAACTAAAAAAACCGGACAATGATCTGAAAGCATTACTGTGGGTTCAATGTGGGCATCAACTATTTTTTCTCTCAAATTTTCGCTTACAACATTATAATCAATCCGCCAGCCAAGGTTTTTTGCTCTTGCGTTGGCTCTGTAGCTCCACCAGGAATATTGATGAGGCTCGGTGTTGATTTCTCTAAAAGTATCAACAAATCCCGAATCAAAAAACTTGTCCATCCATTCGCGTTCTTCGGGCAAAAAACCCGAAGAATTTTTGTTTCTGACAGGATCGTGAATATCAATGGGTTTATGACAAATATTGTAATCTCCAGATATAATTAACTTTGGTCTTTCTTTTTTTAATTCATGGATATAATTATAGAAATCATCAAGCCATTCCATTTTAAATTTTTGTCTTTCGTCTCCACTTGAACCGGAAGGATGATACACGCTTATGTATGAAATGTCATCAATATCTATGCGAATAAATCTTCCCTCATTATCATATTTGCTTATTCCCATGCCTTTTATAACCTTATCAGGTTCAGTTTTGGTAAGAATGGCAGTTCCACTATATCCTTTTTTGACAGCGGGAAACCAAAAAGAATGATAGCCGAGAGTGTTAATTTCAAATATTGGTATTTGGTCTTCGTTTGCTTTTATTTCTTGCAAGCAAATAATATCAGCTTGGACTGATTCTAAATATTCAATAAATCCTTTTTGTATTCCTGAACGAATTCCGTTAACATTGAGAGTGAAAATTTTTTTCATCTTATTGATAATATGTGATTTATGTGTAGTTTATTAGTTTTTGTACAAAAAAATAAGATAATTTTAAATACAAAAATAATAAATAATAATGAGCTGAGTAGTAGATAAAAATTAGTTGAGATTGTAAAAATAAAGTATTATTTTTGTCAATTATTAA
Organism: uncultured Bacteroidales bacterium; assembly: GCA_964551645.1. GTDB lineage: Bacteria > Bacteroidota > Bacteroidia > Bacteroidales > DTU049 > CAZKDV01. The sequence goes on from CAZKDV010000028.1 coordinate 18,554, forward strand.
TATAAATATTATGAATAATGAAAAAACTGACATTAATTTCACTCTTTTTAATTTTAGGAGTATTATTTACACAAGCACAAACACAAAGAATAGTCTTGTATGAGGGGTTTTCAAATGCAAGTTGCCCTCCTTGCGCGCAAGCAAATCCTGGCATTAATACTTTGTTAAAAGCTAATTCTAGCAAAGTTGTCGGAATTAAGTATCAAGTTAGTTGGCCAGGATTTGACCCAATGAATAAGCAAAATGCAAAAGATTCAGATGTTAGAAGATCTTATTATGGAGTAGATGCTGTCCCAACTACTGTTATTAACGGAGTTAAAGGTAAAGTATTAAATCAGGCAAATATTAATGAGCAATATGAAACACCATCTCCATTTAATTTAGATATTGAACATGAGTTTAATGCTGATATAGATTCAGTTTTTGTTAGGTGCATAGTTACTGCTGCTAAAGATTTAGAGGAAGAAAATTTATTACTACATGTTGCAATGTTGGAAAAAGAAATTCATTTTAGTGCAGCGCCGGGTGCAAATGGAGAAAAGAGCTTTTATCATGTTATGAGAAAAATGTATCCCGATGCAAATGGAACTTTATTGAAAGGAAGTTGGAAAAAAGGAGACTCCGACACTATATATTTTTCTGAAGGGATTCCAGAATATATATATAATTTAACACAAATTCATTTTATTGCTTTTATTCAGTCTAAAACTTCCAAAGCAGTACATCAAGCAGCAAAAAACAATACTATGCAACTTCAGGATTACTTGGTTATCACAAAGCATAATATACCTGTTGAACCTGGTTGTTATGATGAGTTGGAACTTGAATTAACAATAAAAAATCAAGGTTCAAATCTGGTTGAAAGTTTTCAAATAGAATATGGGCTAATTGATAATACTCCTATGATTTTTGATTGGGAAGGAAACATGGAAGTTGGCGAAAGTATAGACCTCAAATTGCCTTCACTATCTGTTTTGCAAGGAACTACAACTGTATTTGCAGAAATTAAAAATCCTAATTCAGTAATAGAATATCCAAAACTTCATGCAAAAGTTCAAGCTGAATTATCTGTTATAAACGAGTTTTTCTCAATACCAATGTTTGAAGATTTTAAAAGCACAACTTTTCCGCCCGAAAATTGGAGCAATATTTCTTATGACGAATCGGCTAAGTGGGAAAGAGCATCTGTTGGTGGATTTGGACAAACATCAGGAGGTTCTGCTCTTATTAGCTTTTTTGAAAGCCCTAAAGGAGAGATAGATTTATTATATCTCAAACCCCTTGATTTTTCATCAATGACAGAAGTTGAAATGTCTTTTAGCGTTGCTTATGCCAGATATAATGCTTCATATAGTGATGCACTTAGGGTTCAAATCTCAACTAACTGCGGTGCGACATGGTCAAATATTTACAATAAAAATGGAAGTGCTTTAGCTACAGCACCTGATAAAACAGGATTTTTTACTCCTAATGCTTCACAATGGAGAAAAGAGATTATAGACCTAAGTAATTATGCAGGTCAATCAAATGTTTTGATAAGATTTAATGCACTTAGCGGATATGGGAATGCTTTGTATGTTGATGATGTGTATTTTGGCGAATCAACAGCTTCTATCTCTGAAAATGACCCTATTATGACTTCTCTAAAAGTTTATCCTAATCCAATAAGTGATGAGTTTTCAATAGATTTTAATATTAAAGATGCAACTGATGTTCAAGTTCAAGTGTTTGACCAACAAGGAAAATTAATTGAACAAATTATAGTTGAGCAAGTTCAAACAGGAACAAATCAAATTAAAGTAAACTCAACTGCATGGACAAAAGGAATGTACAATATATTTGTAACTACCACAGCAGGTGTAATATCAAGAAAATTAATCAAATAATATAAATTAACTGTGCGTTATAATAAATGCTAATTTAAAAATTAAATAATGAAAAAGTCAACAATTATTAGCGTGATATTTTTGTTGAGTATTTTGTTTGTTAATGGACAAAGTACACTACCAGATGTTACTATTAGAGACTTGCAGGGCAAGCAAATACAAACATCAACATTTCAGAATGACGGAAAGCCAATTATATTAAGTTTTTGGGCAACTTGGTGCAAACCTTGTGTTAGAGAGTTTAATACATTAAATGATGTGTATGAAGATTGGCAAGACGAGTTTGGTGTAAAAATAATTGCCGTTAGTGTTGATGATGCCCGAACAAGTAATAATGTTGCTCCTTTTGTCAATGCAAAGGCTTGGGATTTTGATTTTTATATTGATGTCAATCATGATTTTAAGAGAGCAATGAATGTAAACTTAGTTCCACACCTTTTTATTTTAAATGGTGATGGTGAAGTTGTATGGCAACATTCATCTTTTTCAGAAGGCAGTGAACTAGAAATTGAAAAAATATTGAAGGAAATTGCTATTAAGACTGAAAAACAATGAATATTAGAGTTATTTTAACAGTTTTTCTACTTTTTGCTCTATTGTATTGCGTTAGTGGACAAGAGAACAATAGTAATATTAGAGGTGATTTTCAAAGCGATTTTCAAATTTATCAACCCGATTCAGCGATTGGAGCACCGGATGTACCTGAGAAAATGTTATTTAACGGGTATCTTAATTTAATATATTCAAAAGAAAAATTTTCAGCCGGAGTTCGTTTTGAAAGTTATCAAAATGCTCTTTTAGGGTATGATCCAAGATATAAAGGTAATGGAATTGCTTCGAGGTGGGCAGCATATAAACATAAAGATTTTGAAGTTACGGTAGGAAATTTTTATGAACAATTTGGGGGAGGAATGATTCTCAGGAGTTATGAAGATAGAAGTCTTGGCATTGATAATTCAATAGACGGCATAAAAATTCATTATTCGCCATATAAAGGCATCTTGTTGAAAGGAGTTGTCGGACAACATAGATATTTTTTTGATAAAGGCGTTGGAATTGTTAGAGGTAGTGATTTAGAAATGGCTTTAAATGAAATAATTGAAAAGTGGGAAGATTCTGACTTGAGAATAATATTAGGAAGCGGATTTGTTAGTAAATATCAACAAGATAGAGATCCTATATATGTACTTCCTGAAAATGTTGCTGCGTTTGCTTCAAGAGTACAGATAGTTCATAAAAACAAGCGATTATTTGCCGAATATGCTCATAAAATTAACGATCCTTCTAGTGTTAACAACATGATTTATAAAGACGGAAGTGCTTTATATATCAATGGTTCATATTCTACAAAGGGATTTAGTACTTTTTTAGCTTTGAAACGAATTGACAATATGGATTTTCGTTCAGACAGAACAGCTACGGGTAATGTTTTACAAATTAATTATTTACCTGCTTTATCTGTTCCTCATGTATATACTTTGCCGGGCTTTTATCCTTATGCCACTCAAACACTTGGTGAAGCAGGATTACAAGGAAGAATTGCATATAAAATTCCTAAGGATACTAAGTTAGGAGGAAAATACGGAACTGATGTAGCTTTTGAATTTTCAAGAATACATGATATTAATAAAACTCAGATAAATGATACTATACCCATAGGAAAGTCAGGAACACTTGGATATACATCTAATTTTTTCAAATTAGGAGATGAATTGTTTTTTCAAGATATTAGCTTATCCATTGGAAGAAAAGTTAGTAAAAAATTGAGAATACATCTTGAAGGAGTTCATTTAATTTATAATGTTGATATTATTGAAGGACATGAGGGTGGAATGGTTTATGCTCATGTAGAAATCTTAGATCTTACTTATAAATTGAAAAGCACTAAAACAATTAAAGCCGAACTTCAACACATGACAACAAAGCAAGATGATGGAAATTGGGCTATGGGATTAATAGAGTATAGCATTGCTCCAAAATGGTCTTTGGGATTATCAAGTTTATACAATTATGGAAATGAAAATAAAGACAAAAGAAATCATTATTTTGTTGGTTCAATCAGTTATGCTCATAATGCAAGTAGATTAGCTATTAGTTATGGTAAACAAAGAGAGGGTATTTTATGTGTTGGTGGTGTTTGTAGATATGTCCCTGCATCAAATGGTGTAACTATTTCACTAAATACAAATTTTTAAATTTAAAAAATGATGCGCAAATATTTAATTAATATATTTATTGCATTTGCAATATTTTTAAGTGCATGCGATAAAATTGAAGAGCCTTTTATGTCGGGAAACACAAGCAATAGCGATACTTCCGATATAAAGCAACAATATGTGCTTGTAGAATACTTTACAGGACATCGTTGCCCCAACTGCCCAAAAGCAGCACAGCAATTGAAAGTACTCAAAGAGGTATATAAAGATAAATTGATATTTATATCTGTTCATGCAGGTAGTTTTGCTATACCAATGGGTGTAAATTATTCGCAAACAGATTATAGAACGCCAGTAGGAGATGAATTAGATGGTCATTTCAAGTTAACAGAGATAAGCACGCCAAATGGACTTGTAAATAGAAAAAAGTTAAATAATGATATAGTTATTCCACCTGATTCATGGGGAACTATGATTGCAGAGGAAATATCTCAAAAACCTCAAATGAATATTAATATTTCACAAGCAATTATAGAAAATAATGATGCAAAGGTTAAAATAAAAACAGATGTTTTAGAAGAATTAGAAGGTACATTTATGATATCAATGTATATTGTTGAAGATAGCATTCAGTCGTACCAAAAAAATAATAACGAACAATTTGGGCTAGTTCCTGATATTTCAGACTATATTCATAGGTTTGTATTAAGAGGTTCTATGAATGGAACTTGGGGTGATATGCTTCATTCGGGCATACTTTCTCAAGGACAGGCAATAGAGAAAGATTTTAACATGAGCCTTTCTGACAAATGGAATTTAGACAAACTGTACATAGTTTGCTTTATTTACAATAGAGATACAGAAGAAATTATTCAAGTTCAAATGAAACGCTTCATAAAAAAATAGGACATATTAAATTTAATATGTCCTATTATACATTTAAGTTTATTCAAAGTATTAATCTTCGTCTTTTTCCTGACTTCGACATAAAATTCCTCAATATTTCTTAACACATAGACAATCA
>CAZKDV010000029.1:0-23050 GCA_964551645.1 uncultured Bacteroidales bacterium
TCTTTTCTCTAAATTTGTAAATAAAAAAGTTGCATTTACAACTTGAATCTAGGAAATAAAAATATTAAAATAAATTTTTGGGAAATTCAAAAAATAACTTTATTTTTGCGAGTACTAACATTAAAAATTTTATAAAATGAAAAAAATTTATGCTTTATTAGTTATTGTGTGTATCAGTTTAACCGCTTTTACACAAAATGTTTATGAATTGTTTCCTATTGGAAGTAAAATTTCAACTTATGAAAATACTTATACTTGGAACTGGGAAAAGGCGAATGGAGACACTATTGGATTAACTTCAGGAACGCCTCGTTTTTTAAGCCCTGATGGTGAAACTTTGTTAACATCTCAAATGGCTGGCGAAGATGGAAAAGCTATAGGATATTGGTTTGGAACTAATTACGATCCTTCCTCAGGTATGGCTATGGATTATTGGGCTCAGTGTTGGGATAACGGTTCTTCATCAAAAATAGAAGGATTAATCGCATGGATAGGAAAGTTAATAAATAACTCTAATAGTCCAAACTCAAAACTTGAGTTAACTTTATATAATGTAGCCCCTAATCAAATAATCACTAGCGGTCAACAAGCTAATGGCGAAGGTGGTGGCGGTGCTCCTTTGGCTACAGTATCAAAATCAGTGAATGATCTTTATAGTATTGACACAAACATGGGATTCAACTATTTTCCACTTCCAACAGCTGTTAATGTAAATGCAAAATTTGCTATTGTTTCTAATTTTGCTGCTTTAAGATCATTTGGCGATGTTGCTTGTTTGTTTTTTGATGCTATGGGAAATGGCTTGAAAATGCACTATACTTATTTATGTGTAAACGAAGTTAGCCCTCAAATGTGTTTTAGTGTAAATTATGCTTCAGGCGGACAATTAGATGTTAATGTGGGTTTATTTGCTGTCATTGGAGAAGGAGCAGCCAATATCAATACTGAAGAGTATTTCCAAGGAATGCAATTAACATGTTATCCTAATCCTACAACTGATTTAATTAATATTGAATATGCAATTAAAGAAAATTCTGAAACAAGTTTGCAAATAATGAGTATCGATGGAAAAATAGTATATGAACACGATTTTGGTTTCCAAACAAATGGTTCTTACAATCATCAAATTGATATTTCTTCATTTGCATCAGGAACATATTTTGTGTCTCTTAATAGCTTAGGGTCAAGGTTAATAAAGAAAATTGTTAAATAATTGTTGGTGAAAATAAAATAATCATTGTATATTTGCAAACATTATTAATCCTTAAATCTTTAAAATATTATGAGAAAATTTACAAGTTTAATTGTTTTTAGTGCTTTTGTAGTTTTTGCATTTGCACAAGAAAGAACAGCAATTCAGATGGGCAAATTGGAAGCTGATTTTGGTTTGTCTAAATCAATTGACACTATTGCTCCGATGAGTTTTTTCACAGGTGAGCTTACTTATTACATTACTGTCGAAGAAGGTACGGTAGATACCGGTTATGTATGTGGCACAAATTGGTATGGTGACGAAGCTAAAGCTCAAATGTTCTTCTATGAAGAACCATATAATTTACTTGGTTGTTTAGTATGGATTGTTAATAGAAAAGGAACTTCAGGTAATCTTCAGTTTAAAGTATATAAAGCAAATGGACCAGGAATTGCTTATCCAGAAGATGATGTAAATTATGCTCCCGGAACTGTTTTAGCAACAGTTAGTAAATCATTATCGCAAGTTAATAGTGGTTTGTCAGGAGAACAAGGTTTTAACTATTTTGAATTAAACTCTCCTCTTGCTATCAATTTTGACTACTATGTTGGTTTGGATTTTACTAAAATGGGTGCTTTCCCTGCAAATAAAGTGGGAATTGCAAGTACTACAGATGGAGACGCAAAAGGAACTGATTTAGCATGGGAAGATTGGGGCGATGGCTTTTGGGTTTCAATGTATGCAGGTTGGGAACTTGATTTTGATATGATGTTTTTACCTGTAATTAGTTCTTCAGGAGCCGATATACAAGAGCATTTTATCAACAATGTTATTATGAACTTCTATCCAAATCCTACTAGTGATGTTGCTACTATTGAATACGAATTAAAAAACAACACAAATGATGTTCAAGTTGTTTTACATGATTTAACAGGAAAAGCAGTTGCTGAGTATAATTTGGGTGCACAAAATGCTGGAAAATATACAACACAAGTTGATGTTTCTAATTTGTCAAGCGGAACTTACATTTATTCAATCAGCGCTGACAAAAATCGTTTAGCAAAGAAATTTACAGTTAAATAATTTTGTAAATATTGCTTAATATACAAAAGGCTATCAATTTATTTGGTAGCCTTTTTTTTTAATCAAAAATGATATGTAAAATATCTAAAGACTTTATTTCAGTCTCAAAATCGCCATGTAAACTATAAAACTCAATAGCTGCTTGTAATAAACTATTACGAATATTTTTTTTTATCTGCATTTCAAATGGATTGTCCGAACTTAAGAATAAAAGTAGCGTTTGTGACAATTGCTCAGATAAAGTAATTGCTGGTTGTAAGTGTGCATCAACAAAAGTGCCTTTGCCTATATCAAATAATGTTTCATAAGTTGTTTGGGGCAAAGTAGGACCAAAGCCAAGTTGTTTGCTTAATTCAAAAATAAACCAAAGAGGAAAAAGCTGTAATCCGTGTTCTTGAATGTCAAGTTTCAAAATTGAATTAGTAATGAAATTATATAAATTTTTATCAAATTGAGGCAGACGCATCGTTTGTAACAAAAGCTCATTCATAAACAGAGCAATACTTTGTTTTGTGAAATTGTATGGAATACTAGTATATGTGTAATAAAAGTTTAGTTTTTGAATTGGTTTAACTTCTGCTGTGAGTTTGTTGAGATACTCAAATTCTATATAGCTCATTGGTTGTCCAATGATATTGCGATACAATTGCGATTTTTTACCTTTACCTATGTTTACATAGTATGAACTCAATCCACTTTCTGAAGCGTATATTTTAAGGATATATTTATTATCTTGATATTGAGTTTTTTTTAATAATATTCCTTGCTCGCTATCATACATGTTAAATATTAGAATTTAATTTACAAATAAAATCTTACTTACCATACTTTCTGAGCCGTCATCATTTGTAATAAATACGAGAAATATACCACTTTTAGGTTTTTCTCCGTTAGGAAATCTTCCGTCCCAAACAGCTTGACCACCTAATGCAATTGTTTGATAAATAAGATTTCCATATATATCTGTAATTTTTATATGTGAGTTAGTAACCAAATTTTTAATGGCAATATAGCCATTATAGTCAGGTTTTACAGGATTTGGATAAGCATAAACCTTATTTGTTTCTTCAACATATTGGGGAATTCCTTCGGTTGCAGTGCTTTTATATGACACAATTCCGGCTGATGTTCCAAAAAATACTTCTCCACTTGATGGATGTATTGCTATTGTTGATACAGAATTAGATAATAAAGGACTGTTTTCTTCGGTAAAATGTTGAATTTGTTTTGTCCCGTCTGGAGATAAAAGAAAAACCCCTGCTTTTTCGGTGCCTATCCATTTTCGATTTGCACCATCAATTGTAATACAATTTATAGATTCTGATTCAAGCAAGGGCTGCACATGTCCGCCTACTTCAACTAAGATTTGTTGAGCATCAAAATTTTGATTTGTAAAAAGGTTATGAGGATAATAAAATACAACAATTCCAACTTCTGTTCCTGCCCATATTCTACCATCATGATCTTCTGCTACGGCAAATACTCTTGTACTAGGCAGATTTCCACTTCCGACACCTGTTGTAAGTTTAATATATTTGTCATCAGTTTTGTTGCTTGGAGTATCGTTATCATTGAATACCAATATTCCGCCACCCTTAGGCAAAGGCATCCATTTGTTCCCATTTCTGTCAATAGTAAGTCCGGCATAAACATCTGAAGATGAGGCAAGAGGAATTGAAAACGAGTGCCATGTTCCGTTTGGAGTTTTTACATGCAAGCATTGAGATGAAAAAGAGCTAACCGCCCAAAGATTATAGTTTTTGTCAAATGCGAGCCCTGATATACGCACATCTTTTGGATTGTTGGAAGTGCCATTTATTGTAGTATTGTATCCATTCCAAATATGAGTAAGCTGTTTATTATTTAATTCAATGATTCCACGCGAATATGAACCAATAAACCAATGTTCAGGATTTGCAGGATGTATTACAACTGACATAAAATCATATAAAGTGTCAAAAGCATTTATAGATTTTTTGTGAATGTTTGTCCAATGTTCATTTTGAAAAGCAAAAAGTCCTCCATATTGATAAGTGTTGTTCCAGCTAATATCTCTTGCTCCGGGCACTCCTATGATATAATCTTTGGTTCCAAATATTTTATAAACTTTACTTGAGTATGGACCGGCAGGAGTAAAATAATCATTATTCCAGAAATTATAATTTCTAATTAAGCCATTATTGTTATCTCCTATCCAATATGATTTAGTGTTATAAGCTTCTCTTTCAAAATCATTTGGCATAGGAAAGTCAATACCTAAATTCCAAATGCGGTTCACTTCTTCAAGTTTGTCATTATATAAAAATAAAGCTGCAGGTTGTGCAATAACAAGTAAGTCATCGTAAGATTTAATTTGAGTACGATTGCCGTGTTGCCCATCAAGGATTTTATTCCATTTGTTTTCTTCTTTCATATACAAAGTGTCAGTGTTCCAGTAATTTTTTGTTAAATTGGCAATCAATTTATTATTAAAAACATGAAGTATATTGCAGTAATAATCTTTTTTGATAAGTGTACTATCAATATGCCAATTGTTAAAGTTTGCTAAATTTTGACTTTCTTTATTTGCATACATTATTCCTTGCTTACTTGCAGCATAGATAGTGTCTTTGAAAAATACTAAATCGTAAACCTCAGTCATACTTCCATTTGCACCAATAATATAGGTATCTGATATTTCATTTTTCTTCAAATCAAGAACAACTATTCCAAAGTTACAAGATAAGTATGCGTAATGGTCAAGTAATCTGATATTATTGATTCGTTTATTTTCCGAAATAGGAGAGCGTTTTATATCTCCGATATTTCTTATACTGTTATTTTTCAATAGGTCAATATTTCCATTTTGATAAGTAATAATGAGTGTTTTTAATTGTTGATGATAAGCAATTCGGGTTATCCCAATATCTGAAAGCATATTGATTTTTGAAAGTCGCTCAATAGTTTCTTCGTTTTTATCATATTTAATAATTGCATATTCAGTAGCTGCATATATTACATCTTCAGCTATGGCAACAGAAATTACTCTGCTATATGGAAGATGTTCACGCCATTCTCCAATTGCTATTCCTTGACTAAATGTAATGCCGAAGAAAAAGATAATACTGAACAAGGATATGGATATGCGGTAAAATGTATATTTCATAGGTTTCAAAAAAAACTTAATTAGCATAATAAACTTTGAATTTACTAAATTATTGCTTTTTTTTTAATCAGGTGTTGATTTTTGCCGAAGCAATAAAAAATCTACTTAAATTTCCTACTTTTGCAATTAAAATAATAAAATGACCTTGTAGTTTAATGGATAGAATATCAGATTCCGGTTCTGATGGTGTGGGTTCGATTCCCACCAAGGTCACAAAAAAACACAAATACTAAAAAGTACTTGTGTTTATGTATATATAGTTACGAAAAATGTTAAAAAGATTTTAACGAAAATATTTTATTGCCAAAAATTATTGAACAAACTATAATGTATGTATATTAGCTATCCATTTTTTCTTGACGCAATCCCTGAACATAAATAGCTTTTTGTTTTTGTTCTCTTTTTAAAATTGAAGGTTTTGTAAACTGTTTGCGTTCTCTAACTTCTCTTGAGATACCAGTTTTTTCAAATTTTCTTTTCAGCTTCTTTAAAGCTTTGTCAATACTATCACCTTCTTTTAATGGTACAATAATCATAATAATATCCTTTGTGTTTTGAATTTGGAGTGCAAAATTAATAATAATTTTCAATTTAAACACATATTTTTAAAAGTAATGAATGTTTTAGTGGTTTTATTCAATAAATATCTTATATTTTTATAATTTTGCTGATTGAAAATGAAAAATAAACCGTTCAATCTTGAAATAGTAAGGGTGTTTTGATAATATTTACACATTAAAGTTTGAAAATTTATTAATTAGATTTGTATGTATGCCGTTGTAGATATCGAAACAACAGGAAGAAATCATAAGATTGGAAAAATTATTGAAATCGCTGTTGTTTTATTTGATGGAAAAAAGATAATTGAGAAATTTGAATCCCTTGTAAATCCGGGGATTGTCGTTCCTCCATTTATTACTTTTTTGACGGGAATTGATAACAAGATGTTATTAAAAGCACCTTACTTTTACGAAATAGCAGATGGGTTTTTGAAATTTACTCGCAATGCTGTTTTTGTTGCACACAATGTGTCTTTTGATTATAATTATACAAAGACTGAATTGGAGAATATCGGCTACATATTTGAGCGAGAATGTCTATGCACACTTAAAGAGTCTCGTAAATTATTTCCAAGCTTTTCATCACATGGTTTAGAAAATCTTTCTCGCGAATTTTGTATTAAAAATAACAACAGACACCGTGCTATGGGCGATGCAATGGCAACCGTAGAGTTGTTAAAAATTATTTTAGAAGAAAAAGCAATGATGTAAAACTATCATCAAAATAAATTATAAGTGTAAGTCTATAAATTCCTATCTAACCACAAGTTTAACATAGCAAGTTGCCACATTTTATTGTAATGCAAGTCGTTTCCTTTTTCCCAAGATATATAAAATGAGTTTTTCGATATAGGTTTTTTTAATAATGAAGTCAATTTTGATGAATGTAAATTATCAAAAATAAAGTCTTTCAAATCTTGTCTCATCCATGAATGTAGTGGCATACTAAATCCCCATTTTGGACGATTGAATATTTCTTGAGGGATATATTTATACAGTATTTTTTTGAGAAGATATTTTTGTTCTCCATTATTAATTCGTAAAGATTTCTCAATATTGTGAGCAAATTCAACTATACGATAGTTTAAAATGGGAACACAAGTTTCAAGAGAGTAATGCTTGCTCGCTCTTTCCATTTTAATAACTACCATATCGGGTAAGCAGTAATGAAAATCAAATAGTGTTTGGTTTTCAGATGGGCTAATTTTTCTATTAGGCAAAGCATACCATTCTTGCATGGAACTTTCTTTTTCAAATGTAAATGGAAAATGTAATAAAACCTCGTTTCTACTGAAAAAGTATTGTTCTTGAGAAAAAATATGTGAAGGTAGATGCCTTGTACTGGGATAATTGAAAAGCCATGATGCCTTTTGTAATCTTTGATTTCCTAAACTCATGGCTAATGATAGTGGTTTGTGCAAGGCTTTAATAAATGGATTGTTTAGCCGTTCAGCCCAGTTATATGCACCATATCCCATAAATAATTCATCTCCACCATCGCCGACTAAAGCCGTTTCAACTTTTTCGCGAGCAAGTTTTGATACTAACATACTTGGTAAAGCAGAGTCATCAGGAAATGGTTCATCATAAACATTAGCAATTTCAGGAATTAAATCTAATACATCTTTTCCAGTCATCGTAAATTCATGATGATTTGTTTGTAAATGTGTGGCTACTGCTTTTGCATAAGAAAGTTCATTTTTTTGAGAATTGGCAAAACCTATAGAAAAGGTGTAAATTGGATCTGGCGAAAGATGCTGGGCAAGTGCAGTGATTAAGCTGGAGTCGATCCCTCCACTCAAAAATGCACCTATAGGCTTGTTGCTGTGCAAATGATAGCGAACAGAGGATAGTAGCAAATCTTCGAGTTGTTGTTCTGCCTTGTTTTCATCAAAAATTAAAGGAATATTTATTTTCTGTAAATCCCAATACTTATTAATTGAGAGTGTTTTATTTTCAAATACTCCAATTGATGCTTGTGGGAATTTTTTGATTTTTCCCCAAATTGTGAATGGAGCTGGAATATATCCTAAGTGTAAGTAATATGCTATTGCTTGATAATCTAATGCTAGTTTTGACTTTATTTCAGGAATATTTTGAAATGCTTTTAGTTCTGAAGTGAAAAAAAAATGATTATCGTAATGGCAGTAAAACAATGGTTTAATGCCAATTCTATCTCTAAGTAGATATGTTTTTTTTGTTGATAAGTCATAAATTGCAATAGCAAATACCCCGTTTATCCTATCTGTCATCTGTTCTTTCCACAATGAAAATGCCTCAATAGCAATTTCTGCATCGGAACTTAAATTGCAGTTTGATTTGTTTTTTTTAATTTCATCAATAAGTTCTGTTTTGTTAAATATGCTTCCATCAAACACTATGACAAATCTTCCACATTTTGACTGTGTTGGCTGATTATTGCCAGAATTAAGCTGATGGTATCCTATTGTACAAAATTGGTCAGTCCAAAAACTATCGCTATTATAATCTTTTTTCGATATTAAAGAGGTGGGAGCATTATTGCCGATAAAGCCTACTATTGCTGACATTTTTATTTTTTTAATAATTTTTTTATAAATTCTAAACTTCCATTTATGCGTAGCATAGTTTTTAGCCAGCTTTCATTATATAGTTCAATTCGTGGTATTGCAAATATATCATCAATAAATGGGTTGTATTGTTTTTGATTTACTGCTAATCCAAATGAATATCCTGCTTCTTTTGTCAATTTGATTACATTTTCGTTGTAGCTATCTACCGGATATGAAATTGTCAAAGGAAATTTTGAAGTTTCGTCTGTAATCCTTTTGGCAGAATAAGTTAGTTCGTGTTTAATAAGTTCATTGTTAGTAATGTTGCCTAACATTGAATGACTAACAGTATGTGAGCCAATAATATGCCCTAATGAGATTAATTCGCGGATATTATTCCAATTCATCATAATTTCTGTTTCAACTTCAACATCATCACATTGATTTTGAATTAGTTCAATCACTTGTTTGCAATCTTCGCTTGAAACTGATTTAAGCACTTTTTTCAATTTTTGAGCATAAGCAATTCTGTGATTGTCTGTTTCTAAGTTTATATTTTGAAGTTCTAATGGAATAAATGAACACATTTTCAGATCAATAGTTGTCCTTTTTGTGTTTTGAAAAATATATGCAAGTTGATGTGTCCATGTTAGTACTTGTTTGTCAATACAGTCAGTTACAATATAAAATGAAGCATTTATATCGAATTTTTGCAAAATAGGAAGTGCAAATTCAAAATTATCCTTATATCCATCATCAAAAACAATGCAAGCTATTTTTTTCGAGTGTTTGTATAAGTTAATATTACTTAATATATTTTCAAGGTTTTGAACTTCAAAGTTAGATTTTATATATTTAATAATTTTTTCAAAAAGTTTTGGCGAAACAGGGTCCCAAATGTTATCCCTTTCAGGATGAACTCTATGAAATGAGAAAATAGATATCATTTTTGTAGTTAATAACACAAACAATACTTATTATTGTTTGTTAATCTTATGCAAATATAGGAATAATTTTTTTACAAAAAGAATTAAAATTGTTGCAGTGTATGGCAAAATAAAAAAAAAAGTAAACTTTATAATTATAAAGTTTACTTTTTAGTGCCCAGAACAAGAGTCGAACTTGCACACCCATACGAGTACTACCCCCTCAAAGTAGCGTGTCTACCAATTCCACCACCTGGGCAAAAGTTTTTCAAAATTACATTTTTATTTCAAATTTAGAATAAAAATATTTATAAAAAACAAGAGTCTCGGATGAGACTCTTGCGTGGTACCGGCCGGAATCGAACCAGCGACACACGGATTTTCAGTCCGTTGCTCTACCTACTGAGCTACGGTACCAGTTTTGGTAATGCGACCGCAAAATTAAACTTTTTTTTCTAATTTTAGCAAAAATTTTAAAAATAAATTATAATGGACTTAACTATAGATTTTGGAAATACTTCAGTTAAATTAGGAGTCTTTGATAATCAGAAGCTTATAGAGATTTTGAGGTTCAATACAAAAGAACTGAATGTTGATGATTTAAATGATATTTATAAAAAATATAATATAAAACATGTTTCATTTCTTCATGTAGTTGATATGAATGAAGATGTGTATAATTATTTAAAAAACTTACCTAACTCTATATGTTTTACACATGAATTAAAACTACCTTTTTTATCAGAATATGAACCATATACGAGTGTAGGAATTGATAGAATTGCTGGTGTTTTAGGTGCTACTGCTTTATATCCTAAAGAGAATTTACTAATAATTCAAGCCGGAACTTGCATAACTTATGATGTTTTTTTAGTTGATAAAGGGCATATTGGAGGTGCAATTTCTCCAGGACTTGATATACGAAATAAGGCTATGAATTCGTTTACTTATCAATTGCCATATATTGCTTTGCAAGAAGATGTTGATTATGCAGTTGTTGGCAATACAACATTGAAATCTTTAGCATCAGGAATTGTCAATAGTGCAATTTTTGAAATTCAAGGTTTTGTTGATAGCGTACATAATTTATATGATATTAAAGTCGTTATTAGTGGTGGATATATGAATTATTTTGTCAAAAAGATAAAAAGTCAGATATTTGCAAATCAAAATATTACTTTATTTGGACTTAAAGAAATTATACAATTATATGCACAAAAAAATTAAACTTTTTTTCTTGTTAGTTCTCACTCTTCTGACAATCTCGTCTAGTGGGCAAACAAGAATATGGTCTCCATATTCTCGTTATGGAGTGGGAGAAATTTCATTTAGTAAAACTCCTTTTATTCAATCTATGGGTGGTACTTCAATAGCATATCGGTCTGAAAACATCATTAATACTGCTAATCCAGCTTCATACTCTGCAACAGATACTATGTCTTTTGTTTCTGATTTTGGAGTTGTTTTTTATCCGAGATATACATCAACTTCAACCATGAATCAATATTCATTGTTCGCAAGTTTAAGTCATCTCACTTTTGCATTTCCAATTGCTAAATATTCATCTGTGTCTTTGGGTGTTATTCCGTATAGCAATGTAGGGTATCAAATACAAGATAGTGATTCCTTGCCTGAGTTTGGAGAAGTGCTATATAGATATGATGGTTATGGCGGCATAAATAAATTATATCTTGGCAATTCGTGGAATATTGGCAATAATTTGTCATTAGGGATTAACTTTAATTACTACTTTGGAAATATTACAAGAAGGCGAATTGCATTATTTGATACTACTAATTTTGTTAATACTAGGTTTACAAACTCAAGTTTTATTAGTGATTTCAATGCAACCATTGGGATACAATACTATCATGATATTAGTGATGATTACACTTTGTCTTTTGGTGCTATAGTTGGTACGCCGAATGAATTAAATACAAAAAATACAATTTTAGCAGAAAGATTTTCAGGCAGAAATATTGATATACGAGCAAAAGATACTGTTAGTTTAGAAAAAAATCAAAAAGGGAGTATTTCAATGCCTTTGAGTATAGGTGCAGGCTTAGGTTTTGGTAAAAAAGAACGGTGGTATATAGGAATAGACGGGGAATGGCAAAATTGGAATAAATATCAAGCAAATGAAATTAAAGACTCACTTGCTGATGGATTAAGGCTATCTTTGGGAGGGTTTATTGTTCCAAAAGATAAACTTGAAGCAAATCTTTTTCGTAGAGCAAAATATTTATACGGAATACATTATTATGATTCATATCTTGAACTAAAAAATACATCTTTAATTAAATATGGCATAAGTTTTGGATTAGGTTTACCGCTACGAAAGAGTAAAACTAATATTCAAATATCATTAGAATTAGGGAAAATGGGAACTACAGAAAACAACTTAATACAAGAAACATACGGAATGCTCCGAATAGGATTAAATATATATGAAAAATGGTTTTTTAAACGATCTTTTGACTAATTAAAACTTTTAAATAATGAACAAACAAATTAAAAAATTAAACTTAACCTTAATACTGACATTAATCGGTTTATTTACTTATTCTTCTTTGAGTGCCCAAAATCATAATTTTGCTCAAGCAGGAAGTATAGTTGGTGCAAAATATGGAACAGGTGAAGATAGTGTGAAATGTGTTACAAATTTCTCTTTATACAGAGAGAATTATAGACAATGGCGTGCAAGCAATTTTGAAAATGAAGCAATAAACTACACAATCGAACCGTGGAGATATGTTTTTCTTAATTGCCCACTTGCCAGCCAAAATACATACATTGATGGCTCAAAAATAATAGAGTATTTATATAATAATGTTGAAGCTGAAGAACTCAAATTAGCATATATTGATACTTTAAGATTATTATATGATAATAGAATTCGTGCTTTTGGTTTAGACCCAAATCTTGGAGAAGGCTATATTTTAGGGCGCAAAGGAATTGAAATTTTAAATTATGCTCCAAACAACTTTGAAGAAGCATATAGTATTTTTGAGCGTTCTGTTGCTTTGTCCGGAAATCAAAGCGAATCAGCTACTTTGTATTATTATTTTTTAACAACTGCGAGAATGATAAGAGAAGCAAATGCCGATAGTACAATTATTTTTGATGTTTATGATATAGTAACATCAGCGATAGATGCAAATCTTAAAAGTTTACAAATAGAATTAGAAAATAATCCTGCTGAAAGTCAAAAAATTAATAGAAATATTACGAGTTTTCAAAATGTTATGGTTAATATAGAAAATATATTTGAGCCTTTTGCAAGTTGTGAAAATTTGGTTAAAATATTTGGACCAAAATTTAAAGAGAACCTTCAAGATGCTGAAATGCTAAAGAAAATTATTTCGTCACTTGAAAGAAAAAATTGTACAGACCCTTTATATTATGAAGTATCTGAAGCATTATATTCGGCTGAACCAACACCCGAATCAGCTTTTGCTATAGGAAGGATGTATTTTAAACTTGATGAATATGGCAAAACTTTGAGATATTTGCAAGAAGCAGTACAAGGATTAGAAGATGCTAACCAAAAAGCAGATGCATATATGTTGATGGCAAATGTTTATAGAACACAAAAAAATTACTCAAATGCCAGAGCAAATGCACTTAAAGTTATTGAGTTAAGACCTAATGATGGTTCGCCTTGGATTATGATAGGCGATTTATATGCAATGTCGGCTTCTTCATGTGGAGATAATCCTATTTCTTCTAGGGCTGCTTTTTGGGCTGCGGTAGATAAATATGTTAGAGCAAGAAGTGTTGATAGTTCAGAAGCAAATGTTACTACTGTAAATAGCCGAATTGCAACCTATTCTGCACACTTCCCAGCTCGTGAAGATATATTTTTCTATGGTTATACAATTGGAGATTCTTATAGAATAGAGTGCTGGATTAATGAAACGACCACTGTTAGGGCAAAAGATTAAAATGAAAGAAAAACTCGTTTTTGTAAATATTATAATTAGCATACTCCTTATGAGTATGCTTTTTAATTCATGCCAAAACGATATGAATACTATTACCGAATATATGCACGAAGAAAGTATGCCAACAGAGCAATTGAAAGAGGTTGAATATATATATTCTGAAAATGGTTTGATAAAGTCAAAAATGAGTTGCGGAATGTTAAAAAGATATAATATACCCGAAAACTATACTGAATTTTCAGAAGGTTTTGTTTTAAGTATGTATGATTCTCTAGGGGTCAAAACTTCTATCATTTCTGCAAATTATGCTAAAAGGCTTGAAAATACTCAGTTGTTTGAAGCTTTGCATAGCGTTGAGGTTGTTGATATAGTTGAAGAAAAAGTGTTAAATACAGAACAATTATTTTGGGACGAAAAAAATCATAGAATTTATACAGATAAATTTGTAAAAATCACTACTCCAGATAAAGTCATTTACGGAGATGGACTTGAGGCAAACGATCAGTTTACGGATTATTATATAAAACATCCTAAAGGGGATATTCTTGTTACAAGAAAAGAATCCCAAGATGAGGAGTAATTGCAAAAACTAACTATTTGACTTTGCTGCAATATTTACTTTTATCCCTAAATTAAACCATCTGTTTGGTAATTGTATTCCTCCAAAGTCAATTTGTTTTATGTTGAAAATATTATGAGCAGCCAAATAAATATATTGAGTTTGATTGTTGTAATAGATTGATATATCAAGATTTGACCAAGGCATATATTGAATTTCATTGATGTTGTATGTATAGCCTTCATTTCTATCCATATAAGCAAATTCAATATTTGTTCCGTAGTTCTTATATATCTTAATGTCAAATATAGATGCAATCTTATGTTTTAAGTAATCAAGACTATATGCAGATATTAAATTTCCGCTTGCTTTGTTTTTGCTGATATATGTGTAGCTAATTAGCATTTGCTTCAGATATTTACGGAAAAATGTATTTTGTTTAGGAATAGAAACGATTGAAAATGTATTTCCAATTGTTGTTAAATGTGTATGATTCATGGCATAATAAATATTTTCATTAGCTTTTTTCAACCAGTCAATGGTGTTTAAGCCTGAGATAATAAATATATTATTTCTAAACTCAAGATTGTTGAAATTTATACTTATGCCTAATTCGTTGTTGTATGATATTTCTGCATTCAAATGGTTATTGCCAATATTTGTTGGACTTGAATAATAAAGTTCGGTATAAGTTGGTAGGCGGTAACTTTTTGAAGAGGAAATCCAAATAGAATATAAAGAAGTTGGAGAATAAAAAAAGTTAAATCCCCAGCCGGGAACTACCTTATTTTGTAGAATTAGTAAGTTTGATAAGGCATTGAAATGCACATTGTTAATTTTTTTTACTATAAATTTTGCAAAAATATAGTTAGTATTTCGAGAAGCTGAATGGTCAAAAAATATAGATTTTGCAAAAGGATTAATAATTGGCTTGTTGATAGGGTCTCCTAATACTGTACTGTTAATTAAATCATAAGTATAGCTCATGCCAAGTTTTAGTTCTCCAAAACCTAAGTTTTGATGTAATGATAAGGAAGTTCCAATTATATCGCTTAAATGATAATTGTGTCCTGTGTAAAAAATATTATTGGCTAATTTGGCAGTATCTGTTCCCCAAATATAGAAGTTATCTGTTTTTTCATAAAGACTTTCACGAAACAATTCAAATCTATCATAGCTCTTTTTCCAGAATATTATTGGTTGTACAGATATTTTTCCACTTGTTTGGAGGCTAAGTGATGCAAAGCCATTTTTTATACTTTCAAACTGAGTTGGGAATTTATTTGAATAAAAACTGTGTGCCCCAAAGTTTTTTTCTATAAAACCAGTTTCAAATTTTAGAATATTATTTGCTTTTGAAGTTAAATTAAAACTATAAAAAAACTTTTTAGCATTAAAATCATTATTAAATGTATAAGCATCACTTTTTTCTTGAGAGTATGCAATTGTTTGTAAAGTTTTTTTGTGTTTAAGTGCTAATAATAATTCGCCTTTTAATTGATTGAATGAGCCAGTTGAAATATGAAAAGAAACTTGATTATTTTCAGTTTGGATGCTGGAAAAACTAATAATTCCGTTGTATGCTCCTTGAAAATTGCTAAACGACTCTGTTGCTGAATAAACATTAGCTTTGGCAATAGCAATATCAGGGATTGGAAGATTTAGATTGTGATGCCCTGTTTGAACATCATTCATTGGTATTAAGTTAAGTAGAATCATGCACTGTTCTGCCGAACCACCTCTATATTGTACATCTCCTTGAACTCCATTGCTTCCTCTTTGGCGAATATCAATTCCGGGTAAATTTTCGATAAGTTCTATTTTACTTGAAGTAGATGATATTTCTGAAAGTCGAATCCCATGAATTGACAGAAGAGGTATAGTGTGTAAGTTTTCTCTTTTAGAAATGATTTGTATTTCGGGTAGTGTCTCTGTTTTGAGATAAATTGATTTAGTGCTATCTTGTTGAGAGAAACAATTAGTTTTCAGAAATATTAATAAAAATAAGAAGTGTAAAAATTTAATTTTTTTACTATTCGTACACATATAAGTTTATATGAAAATGAAGGTGTGTAAAATGGAAATTATGTTAATTTTAGAGTTTAATATGTTTGCTAACATACAAGGCTGAGTCAGTTATTATTTTAATAAAATACACTCCTTTGGGTAAATCAAAAAGTTGATATGATTGTATTTCTTTAGCTTCATCAATGTTTTTATATACAATTTGCCCCGACAAATCAAGTATTTCAATTTGAAAAATTTCTTTTGGAAAATCAACTGTAATGAATTCATTAAAAGGATTGGGATAAATTGTCAAATTGGAAAGATTAGGTTCATCTATTGAAGTAGCCCAAGAAGTATAATGTAACTTCCAGCCACTTTTAGCATTAAAATTGTCAGAAGTAAACAATAATACTAGCCCACTACCATAATGTGTGTATGGTTCAGGAGTTTTACTCCCCGAAAATCGTTTAATTTCTTTAGATGGGTAAACAGAAGGATCAAAGAGTATGAGATAATCAGCATTTTCTTCAATATCAAATTCATCAAACCATAATGTAATTGCTTCTGCATTTTCGGGTTTAATAAACCAACGACATAAAGTATTATCTTGATAATTATGTTTATTGCTCCCATCTTCTATTTCTCCGTTAGGAGCTGTTAAGATTTGAAAGTTTTCACAAAATTTTAATTTTTGAGTTGTAAATGACAAATGAAAACCACTATCTGTAATTGTTTCGTCAGTAATAAAGCTTATAAACATTTTATCGCCACTTGAAATTATATTTTGTTTTGGAATACTGTTTCCAGAAAAACATCCCAACAAAGGTGCATTTTCGTCTTCTCCGTCATAAATACAGATTTCATCAACTCCATCTTGTGTTTTTAGATGTATGAAGTTAGCGATAATTTTTTCGGTAGCCGTTTCAGGACTAATTAGCCACGAACAATATTGATTGTTTTCGTAATTTTTGTGTCCGCCACCATCAGAAATTGAGCCGCTTGAGCTAGTAACTATTTGAGTTGTTGATTCGCAAGTATAAGGATAATTTATATCATCGGGATAAACATCGAATATAGCCATTTGCCACGAAGAGAAACTGTATCCACCCGGTGTAAGATAATCCATTTTGTAATATCCATTGTATAGACCACTCCAACCCCAGTTAAAATGAAAATAATCTTGGGCATCATAGCCATCACAAACAAAAGCATGTCCGCCACCACTATTTTCATATCCAGCATATATAATAGGCATATTTTGATTTAGTTGATTTTTTAGAGCTTGAATCCAATTATTTAATGTATAGTTATGACGATATTTTAATGATAAATTAGGATTATATTTGAAATAAGTTTTCATAGCATTAGCAGCATCGTCCATATATGCACCCGAACCTTCTGGACTATACATCATTTCTACCGAAATACCAAGATCGTATAGTAACTTGGCTACATCATAATTTGCAGAAGCAAGTTTATGAGGCATATTATTCCAATTGTAGTTTGATTGATCGAAATTTACATGCAAATATCCGTAGTCGGAATAATATCCTTTATTATATCTTCCTTGTTTTGGATATCTATAATGATACATCACCATTCCCATAGCTGTGGCAACACAACCAGCATAAACATGACCTTGTGGTCCATTTGAATCTTCGGGGCATAAATGGTTGTAAAAACTGCCTTGATCCCAATCGCAAGGAAGTATTGGCTGTATTGTTGGTTTAAAGTCTTTTTGTTTGAAATGTGAGTTTTCGGCAATATTATTCCATAATTGAATGTTTTTAGTGCTTAAATCTTGTTCGTAGGTTTGTATATGATTTATTAATTCTCGGTATTCTTGCATCAGACCTTGTAGAGAGAATGGAAGTTCTGTTCCAGTAAAAAATGAAGAATATGAATAAGCAAGTATAGGCTCAGTGCCAAACTCGCCTGAGACAAGAACAAATCCAGTATCACTAAAGTTTATTGCATAAAAATATGGTTCTCCTAATTTATTGTCAATATCTTGGACTATACTTACAACACTCGCATTATTATTTTTTTTGTGAGGATTGGAATTGTAGAAATTTTCGGCAATTTGTATAGCATAGTCTTTAGGCACTATTTGCGCAAATATAGATTGTATAAAAATAAAATGCGTTAATGCTATAATATAGTATTTCATTATTTTGAGTTCATTTATTGAATAATTATCTTTTCGCGAAATATAGTTTCTTTGTTTGTTATGGACAAAATGTAAATTCCTTTGGGAAATGTCGAAATATCAATAGAAATAGGACTTTCAAAAGCATTGTGGAATTGAGAATATTTGAGTTTATAAGTTATATCTGTAATTTGAATTAAAGCATGTTCGCTTGTGTTGTTTTGGATATCTACATATAAATCTTCATTGCTTGGATTTGGATATATATTGTACTTGTTTTTAAAATTATTTTCATCAATTGAAGTTACTACCGAATAGTTGAGCGACCAACCTTCATCTGTTGTAGAGTCATCAGTTATGAACTGAATTCTAATTTTAGAAGAATTTATAATTTGAGACGGAGGAAGTTCATGTCCTGAATATTCGGCAATTACAGAATTAGAATTAAGGTCAATAATTTTCAGAACATCGTAATAAGCTTCTGTTTTAAATTCTGTAAACTCAATAAATATTTGCTCGCCAACTGCTGGCATTATATTCCAGCGACATATTGTGTTGTTGCTATAATTGTATTCGCCGCTGCCATCAGTAATAGTTCCCGACAAGTCTGACACCAGCTCAGTGAGATTGCAAAATTTCTGCGGCACAACATAATATTCGGCTAGCCAACCTTTACTTTCAATAGTGTTGTTAGATGTAAAAGTGATTAGCATTGACTGTCCTGAGCCTTGAATTTTAGGAGGGCTTGTACCTGTATATTTTCCAATGATTGGAAATGAAGAGTCGGGACCATCATAAATAGTAACAAAATCGTTTTCGTCAACAACATCAAACTTTACAAAGTCTAAAACTATGTGTTCTACTGGAATTTCGGGTTCAATCAGCCACGAGCAAGATGAGTTAGGAGCATAATTTGAAAATACATTACTACCATCGTTGAAGCTACCCATGTCGGCACGCAAAACTGTTTGCCCTTGACAGTAATTATTTTCCATAGTTCGTGGCACTATGTTGAAAACAGCTGTTTGGGCGGCATTAAAGTTATAAACATCAGGGTTGAGATTATTAATAGAAAAATAGCCGTTGTAGTGTCCGCTCCATCCAAAATCAAAATGAAAGTAATCGTTTTCATCATATCCATCACAATTGAATGCGTGTCCACCTTCAAACATCTCTTTTCTTCCGGCATAAATCAATGGATAGCCTTTGTTTAAATTCTCTTTAAGCATGTTTTTCCATTCTTCATCTTTGTAGAAGTATCTATATTTATTATCAACTTCATCAGAGTATTTAAAATATTGAGTTAAGGCATAAGGAATAGCCTCTGTAGTGCTTCCGGAACCAATAGGAGAATAATTCATTTGTACTGATACGCCTGCATGGTACAATAATTCTGCTATTGCAGGAACTGAACCTATAATATTGCTACGCATTTCGTTCCACTTGTATTCTGTTTCGCCATAATTGGCAGATAAAATACCATAAATATGATGCTCGTATGAACTATGGTTTTGACCAAATTTGGGATACCTATAATAGTACATAACTTGAGCCATTGAAGTGGCGACACAGCCAGCATAAACTCTATTACATGGACCGCTATCATCTTCGGGACATGCTTCATTGTAAAAGCAATCTTGATTCCATTGACTAACCAATAGAGGCTCCACTTTGCTTGACTTATGTGCTGAAAACAAAATATTGTTTTCTAAAATCATATCCCAGCAGTTAGTAATTTCAGGTGTTGGCTTAATGTTGTTATTAATAATATATTGCAACTCATTTGCACGCATATTTAACCACTCGTTTAGAGCTGGTGGCAGTTCTTTATCAAAATCGTAAGGGTTAGTATGTGAGTATCCAATAATTGGAATTGATGCTTTGTTTGCTGCAATAATTATGTATGATTGTTCAGATGAAAAAATATACCATAAAGTATCCCCTGATGTGTTAGTGTGTGCTTCAGATTTAGTGTTTGTATTATTTGATTTAAGTGTATTTTTAAAAAATATTGAAGCAATTTGCTGAGCTTCTTTATTTGTAACAGTTTGTCCTACAGTATTATAGAAAAATAAAAAGATAAATAATATTCTGAGTATATTCTTCATAAATAATAGTTTGTGTATTTGACATACATGTATTCATTTGCAAATTTACATTATTTACACAAGGGTACACACAAAAAATGACATAAATTTTGTATTTTCGCAAAAACATCAAGAGTTGAAATCCGTATGAAATTAGCTATTATTAATATTTCTCAAATCTTTTCTGTCTTTGATAAGAATCCATCTTTTTTAAAAGGAAAAAACATGATGAATCTTCCAAGTTTGTCTGATTCGTACATTATTTTGAATAATGGTATAATTGAAGATTTTGGAAGCATGAAGGATTTTGATTATTTATGGCTTGAAAATGCAAAAACTATTGATGCCACAAATCGCTTTGTTCTACCCGCTTGGTGCGACTCTCATTCTCATATTGTGTTTGCACAAACACGCGAGCATGAGTTTGTTGATAAAATTAATGGCTTAACTTATGAGGAAATAGCTAAAAGAGGCGGTGGGATACTTAATTCTGTAGAAAAACTCAGAAATATGAGAGAAAAAGACTTGCTTGAAAGTGCATTGAAAAGAGTGAGTGAGGTAATATCATACGGGACAGGAGCTTTAGAAATTAAAAGTGGATATGGTTTGACCTTAGAAGATGAATTGAAAATGTTGAGAGTTATTAGAACTCTTAAAGAAATAACGCCTTTAACGATAAAATCTACTTTTTTAGGTGCACATGCCGTTCCTCTTGAATATAAAGGTAGGCAAAAAGAATATGTGAAACATGTTGTTAATGATATGTTGCCAATTGTAGCTGATGAAAAATTGGCAGATTATGTTGATGTGTTTTGTGATAAAGGTTATTTTTCCATTGATGAAACTGCTCAAATTATTGAGGCTGCCAATAAATATGGGATAAAAGCAAAAATACATGCAAATGAACTTGATTTTTCAGGAGGTGTGCAAGTTGGAGTAAAGCATAAAGCAATTTCTGTTGACCATCTTGAAATGTCAGGAGATGAAGAAATTAAGAGTTTGCTGAATAGTGAAACTGTTCCAACTCTATTACCAAATGTTTCTTTTTATTTAAGAATTCCTTATGCTCCTGCTAGAAAGATGATAGATGCAGACTTAGGCGTGGCTATTGCAAGTGATTATAATCCGGGATCTTCTCCATCTGGAAATATGCAGTTAGCGATTTCATTGGCTTGCATTAAGTATAGAATGTTACCAGAAGAGGCTATCAATGCAGTTACAATAAATGGCGCAAAAGCAATGGAATTAGAGAATGTATTAGGTACTATCACTAAGGGAAAAATAGCTAATATTTTAATCACTAAGCAGTTGTCATCATTAAACTATATTCCATACTCTTTTGGAGAAAATAAAATTGAAACCGTAATATTAAATGGAAAAATAATATAAACACAAAAATAAAAAGCAAATGAAACAATTAATTGAATGTGTTCCAAATTTTAGCGAAGGCAGAAATAAAGATATTATTAAACTTATCACTAATGAAATTGAATCAGTGAGTGGTGTCAAATTACTTGATGTTGACCCAGGAGAATCAACGAACCGAACCGTAGTAACTTTTGTTGGTACGCCAGATGAAGTTGTTGAGGCTGCTTTCAGAGCTGTTAAAAAGGCTTCTGAATTAATTGATATGAGATTGCATAAAGGAGCTCACCCAAGATTTGGAGCAACAGATGTGTGTCCTTTGGTCCCTGTTGCCAATATAAGTATGGCAGAAGTTGTGCAATATGCTAGGAAATTAGCCGAACGAATAGGTAAAGAATTGTCTATTCCTATTTATTGTTATGAAGATGCTGCTTTTGATGAAAAAAGAAGAAATCTTGCTTATTGTCGTTCTGGCGAGTATGAAGGTTTGCAAGAAAAATTAAGTCTTCCCGAATGGAAGCCTGATTTTGGTCCAACAGAGTTTAATGCTCGTAGCGGTGCTACTGCCGTAGGTGCAAGAGACTTTTTGATAGCTATAAATTATAATTTAAATACTACTTCTGTAAGGCGGGCAAATGCAATAGCTTATGATGTTAGAGAAAAAGGACGACCACTTAGAGAAAATAATTCTTTGACAGGAAAGATTTTACTTGATGAAAACGGAAATCAAATAATGCAAGTAGGAACGCTTAAAGCAACAAAAGCAATCGGATGGTATGTTGAAGAATATGGAATAGCACAAGTTTCAATGAATATTACAAACATTTCGATAACTCCGGTGCACATCGCTTTTGATGAAGTTGTTGCGAAAGCTATTGATAGAGGAATTAGAGTTAGTGGGTCTGAAATTGTAGGCTTGATTCCTAAACGAGTATTAATAGATGCAGGCAAATATTATTTGAAAAAACAAAGTCGTTCTGTAGGAGTATCAGAAGAAGACTTAATTAGAGTAGCTGTAAAATCTATGGGATTAGATGATTTGAAACCATTTAATCCAAAAGAAAAAGTTATTGAGTATATTCTTGAAGATACAGTTACAAAGAAGTTGGTTGATTTGTCGTGTGTTGAATTTGCAAATGAAACGGCATCTGAATCACCCGCACCTGGAGGTGGCTCTGTTGCTGCTTACTTAGGTGCTTTGGGATCATCTTTGGGTACTATGGTTGCTAATTTATCATCACACAAAAGAGGTTGGGACGATAAATGGGAGTTTTTTTCCGAATGGGCTGAAAAAGGTCAAGTTTTAAAAGATAAATTTTTACACCTTGTTGATGAAGATACACGCTCATTTAATTTGATTATGAATGCTTTTAGTCTTCCTAAGAAAACTGAAGAAGAAAAAGCAATACGCAAGCGAGCAATCCAAGACGCAACTTTATATGCAACACAAGTTCCTTTGAAAACCTTACAAACAACACTTGAAACATTTGATTTATGTCAAG
>CAZKDV010000030.1:0-8811 GCA_964551645.1 uncultured Bacteroidales bacterium
TCTTATAATTTTGATGTATTACCTTCATCTGTTTCAGCTGGGATTGACGAAAATGGTAGTTTAAAAGATCCTTCTTCGAGGTGGGCTGGTATTATGAGAAGTCTTGAAACAACTGATTTTGAAGAAACAAATGTTGAGTATATTGAATTCTGGCTTATGGATCCATTCATTTATGAGCCAAATCATCCGGGTGGGTATCTTGTGTTTAATATTGGAGATATTTCAGAAGATGTTCTTCACGATAATCGTAAGAGTTTCGAGAACGGACTTCCGACAACATCAGAAGTTGTAAATATTGATACTACACAATGGGGACGAGTGCCAACTATGCAGTCAATTGTCAACGCATTTGATAATAATCCCATTTCTCGCCAATATCAAGATATAGGTTTAGATGGACTGTCAACTGAAGATGAGAGAGATTTTTTCAAAAATAGCTATCTTGATGTGATTGCTTCTGTTTATGGTACTAATTCTATTGCATATCAACTTTCATATAACGATCCTTCAAAGGATAATTATAAATATTTTAGAGGTGCCGAACATGATGCTACAAAAGCAAGCATAATGGAAAGGTATAAATATTACAATGGATACGAAGGAAATTCGCCAACATCAGAACAATCAGATGAACAATATCCTACATCGTCAACTACTTTGCCTAATGTTGAAGATATAAACAGAGATAACACTTTGACCACCAACGAAAGATATTATCAATATTATGTCCACCTTAAACCTGATAAAATGGATATAGGCGAGAATTATATTGCAGATTATTTTGATGCTTCTCCTCGTCTTCGTAATGGAGTAACTGAAACTGTGCGTTGGTATCAGTTTAAAATCCCAGTGAAATCGCCCGATCAAGTGGTAGGCAATATTCAAGATTTTAAGTCTATTCGCTTTATGCGTATGTTTTTGATGGATTTTCCGCAAGAAATAACTTTGCGTTTTGCTACTTTGGACTTAGTGAGAAGTCAGTGGCGAAGATACGAACATAGTTTGCTTGGCGTTGGTGAGTATATTCCTAACGATGCACATAATGAGACATCTTTTGAAATATCAGCAGTTAATGTTGAAGAAAATGGCAATAGAACTCCAATTCCGTATGTTTTACCTCCTGGAATAGAAAGAGAGATTAATTATGGTACAACTGCATTGCAGAAAATGAACGAACAATCATTGTCTTTGCGTGTTTGTAATTTGATTGATGGAGATGCAAGAGGTATATATAAAAATACTGATTTTGACTTCAGGAGGTACAAAAGATTAAAAATGTATGTTCATGCCGAAGCTATTAATCCTACTGAATATCCACTTTATGATGGCGATTTAACTTTGTTTGTCAGAATGGGTACAGATTTTACGGACAATTATTATGAATATGAAATACCGTTAAATCCGGTGCCTTGGGGTGTGGGGTTTGACAGAGAAGCAATTTGGCCCAGCAATCAAGAATTAGATTTGGAAATCCAAAAATTAGTAGAATTAAAGAAAAAACGCAATGAGTTGATGCGTAATTCTGAATCTAACATCAATTTATCTACAAAGTTTACTTTGCCCGATGGGACAAATTATATGTCAGTGATAGGAGTCCCAAGTTTAAGTGATGTTCAAACAATTATGATAGGTATTAGAAATCCCAAAAAGCGAACTATAACCGATAATGATGACGGATTTTCAAAATGTGCTGAAGTGTGGGTAAATGAATTAAGACTTACAGATATTGATAATAAAGGTGGTTGGGCAGCTACAGCGCGAATAATGGCTAATCTTGCCGACTTAGGAAATGTAACTCTTGCAGGTGTTACAAGTACCGCAGGTTTTGGTGGAATAGAGCAAAAAGTAAATGAGAGGCAAATGGAAAATATTACATCTTATGATATTGCCACAAATCTTGAGTTAGGTAAATTTATTCCCGAAAAAATAGGTTTGAAAGTGCCATTTCATTATGATATTTCTGAAACATTTAGCAACCCACAATACAACCCAATGAGTCCGGATATTTTATTGAAAGATGAACTAAATTCATACAATACTCGCGAAGAAAAAGACTCTTTGAAGGAAATTGTCCAAGATTATACATTGCGTAAAAGTATAAATTTTATGAATGTAACCAAAACTAAAACAGGAGATAAGTTGACTAAGAGTAGAATTTACGATATTGAAAACATAGATTTATCTTATGCTTATACTGAGTTTTTTAATAGAAGTATTGATGTAGAATATAATACTCGCAAAACTTATCGTTTTGTTCTTGGATATAACTTCATGAATAATCCGAAAAATTATCGTCCATTCTCAAAATCATCATTTTTTAAGAAACATAAATCATTGGCATTAATTAGCGATTTTAATTTTTATCTTTTGCCTCGAACGCTCAGTTTTCGTAGTGATATTGACAGACAGTATCATGAGCAACTTATGAGGAATAAAACCGAAGCGCTTATTTTGCTCGAACCTACATATATGAAAACTTTCAATTGGAATAGGTTTTACAACATTAAACATGATTTAACTCGTTCTTTGAAATTTGATTTTACTGCTAATGTCATTGCTCGCGTAGATGAAATGCCGGGTAGATTACATAAAGACGATTCTGATTATCAAATAAAACGCGATTCAATTATGACCAACCTTATGAATTTTGGTCGTATAACTCAATATAATCATAACTATTCAGTACATTACTCAGTTCCTATAAATAAAATCCCATTATTAAACTGGGTTTCTCTCAATACTCAGTATTCAGGCGATTACAAATGGACTGCTTCAGCTTTATATAAGGATTCTTTGGGTAATTATACAGAACATCCATTCGGAAATACTATTGAAAATAATAATACTTTCATGTTGAATGGAAATTTTAATATGAATACTTTATATTCTAAAGTAGGATTTTTGAAAAGAATTAACCAACCATCTCCACAAGTACAAGCTAAGCAACAACAGCAAAAACAAAAATATCCTGATTTAGATTTGGCTGATATGCCGGCTGATAACGAAGACGAAGAGAAAGAAGAAAAAGAAAAAATTGACTATTTTAAGTTGATTTATGAAGGTACATTTAAATTGTTGATGTCGCTCAAAAATGCTTCGTTTTCTTATAATGAAAGTAATGGAACAATGATTCCCGGATTTAAACCAACGCCCACATCTTTGGGAATGGATTGGGCTAATAATGCACCAGGACTTGGTTTCGTTTTCGGAGACCAAACAGACATCAGAGAAAGATTGGTTAGAGATTCACTTTTATCTCGTGATAGCTTGTTGAATTTACCTTATGCATCAAGATATAATAATAACTTAAATCTTAGAGCTACACTTGAGCCGATAAAGTCTTTTAGAATTGAATTGACTGCTACACGATCATATTCGTCAAATAGACAAGAATATTATAGGTTTGATCCCGAAAACAATAGCTTTCGTTCATATTCTCCAACTGAAACAGGGAATTTTAGCATTACTTTATTAACATGGAATACTGCATTTATTAAAGATAATGAAGACTTTTCAAATGCTACATTTGACAACTTTAAGGAGTATAGAAAAGAAGCAGCTCAAATAATTGCATCAAGAAATCCGTATTGGGATAAAACATATACTTTGGATACTCTAACAAATGAATTATATCCAACAGGTTATAGTTCAACTTCTCAAGATGTTTTGATATCTTCATTTATGGCTGCATATACCGGCAAAGGTTTGACATCTTTTACAGATAACTTATTCCAAAAAATCCCGATGCCTAATTGGAGAATTAATTATAATGGCTTGTCAAGTGTACCTTTCTTGAAACGGTTTTTCCAAAGTGTTACTATTATGCACGGATATCGTTCGACATACAATATTGGAACATTTATGACTAATATTAACTTTAAGGATACTATGGGAGATGGCTTTACTTGGGTAAAAGATGCTACAGGCTCGTATTTTATTTCACAATACGAAATAGGTCAAATTAGCATTAGTGAACAGTTAAGCCCATTGATTAATTTTGACTTGAAGTGGAATAATGGTATGACTTCAAGAGCTGAAATTAAAAAAACAAGAAATTTATCTTTAGGACTTGCAAATCACCAATTGACGGAAGTGAAAAGTGATGAAATGATTTTTGGATTAGGATATATTTTCAAAGATTTAGAATTTAATTTTAAATCAGGAGGTTCGTCAAGGCATTTCAAAAGTGATTTAGTTGTGAAAGTTGATGTGTCAATTAGAAATAATAAAACAATTTTAAGAAAAATAAATGAGAATTATGATCAAATTAGTGCAGGTCAAAAAGTTGTAACAATAAATTCATCTGCTGATTATCAATTAAACCAAAGGTTTACACTTCGTTTGTTTTTTGATAGAATTATTAATCGACCTCATATTTCATCACAATATCCTAACAGTAACACTAATGCAGGTTTGAGCGTTAGATTTTCATTAGCTCAATAATTTAAACTAAACTTTAAGTGAAGTATTCTTCAATTTCGTCAAGTATTTCGATAATCTCTATTTGCGATTTTGCTAACATTAATCTTTGTTTGTATAGTTTAAAATTAGCTAAGCCTTTGAAATAATTTGAGTAATGTTTGCGAATTTCGTTGAC
Organism: uncultured Bacteroidales bacterium; assembly: GCA_964551645.1. Classification (GTDB taxonomy): domain Bacteria; phylum Bacteroidota; class Bacteroidia; order Bacteroidales; family DTU049; genus CAZKDV01. The sequence goes on from CAZKDV010000030.1 coordinate 4,598, forward strand.
AGTTTTGTTTTCACCTTTCCACTGAATAGTCATATCAAGATGTTTTTTGCAAGTATTAATTCTTATTTTAATATCAATTTCACTTGGTTCTTTGCCTGAAAACAAATCTTTTGTTTGTTTAAATATAAAGGGATTTCCAAAAGTTGCTCTGCCAATCATTAAGCCGTCTAATTGATATTTATTGTGATATTCTAAAGCCTTTTCGGCTGAATTAATATCTCCATTTCCTATTACTGGAATTTGGATTCCCGAATGATGTTTAACTTCAGCAATTATGCCCCAATCAGCTGTGCCGCTATACATTTGTGCTTTTGTTCTGCCATGTATTGTTATTGCTGATATACCCGTTTGTTCTAATTTTAGTGCTATTTCTTTGATGTTTCTATTGTTCATGTCCCATCCTGTCCGCGTTTTAACACTTATCGGTATTTCAGAAGCATTAACAGCAGTTTTAGCCAGTTTCTCCATTAGTGGAATATCGTTCAATAATGCGGCTCCTGCTCCTTTGGATACAATTTTCTTAACCGGACAACCAAAATTCAAATCAATAAAATCAGGTTGTAGCCGAGCAATTAGTTGAATCGCCTGTTTTAATGTTTCAGGATTATTCCCAAAAAGTTGTATCCCTATTGGTCTTTCTTCGGGCAGAAAACTTAATTTTGGTCCAAAATGATTGTCTTTTCGCAATATGCCATCAGCAGAAATAAAATCTGTAACAACTATGTCAGCTCCAAATTCTTTGCAAATACGCCTAAATGGAGAATCGGTAATTTCATCCATAGGGGCAAGTACTAGTGCAGGTATTGATATTTTGTGTGAATTTAGAAACATATTGTTAAAATAAATACTAATTTAGCATTTTACAAAAGTACTTAGAATTTATGAAAAGTCTAAAATCTCGTTATCTGGATATGCCACCATTTGCAAAATTAATTTTGCTGGGGCTGATTGTTACACTATGTTTGCTTGTAGTTTCATTTTTGTCAACTATTATTGCTTTTGCCTTTTTTGGAGTCGATACTTTATCCTATTTGTTAGGAGACACTTTAGGTAATGATCTTGCTTATATACAATTTCAAAAGTATATGCAAATCATGAGTCATTTTGGATTGTTTATTATACCTGCAATTATTTTTGCTCAAGTATTTGAAACTGGAATACGCAAGTTTTATTTTCCCAACAAGCATACTTCGTTTCCATTATTAATAATGGGAGCTTTGACGGTAATATTAGCATTGCCATTTGTAGAGTTTTTAGGCGTGTTAAATTCAAAAATGATACTGCCACAAATGTTTCAAGGTATTGAAAGTTGGATGAAAACAATGGAAGCACAAGCTGAACAAATGACAACTTTGTTTCTGTCGGTTGATACTATCGGTGGCTTAGCTATAAATCTTTTAATGATAGCCATAATTCCGGCAATAGGAGAGGAGTTGATTTTTAGAGGAATTGTGATGAAAAAGTTTGAACAATGGTTTAAAAATACACATATTGCTATTTTTGTATCTGCTTTTTTATTTAGTGCATTTCATTTACAGTTTTTTAGCTTTCTTCCTCGCTTTTTTCTCGGACTGATGCTTGGGTATATGTTTGTGTGGACAGGAAATTTAATTGTGCCAATGGTAGTTCATTTTGCCAATAATGGCTTTGCAGTTGTTACATATTATCTTCATACCAAAGGAGTTATTAAAGTTGATGTTGATAGTTTCGGCAATTTTTCCGACCAACCATTGATACTATCCATATTAAGTATAATTGCATTTATTGCTTTATTTTATTTTTGGAAAATCACTCAAATCTATAAAAGAAAACAATTTGTTGCCACAGAATAAAAAGCAGTATATATAATTAGAATTAACCCACCCCTTGAGCAATTTGAAAAATAAACCCAAATTTGCTCAATTTCCCGAAGAAATTCGGATATTCATCAAATTTGAGTAATTTGAGCTTATTGCTATGAACTATAAGGGTTTTGGTGGCTTGGCGTAGGGAGGCATTTTTGGTGCAAATCTTCAATCGAAACCGTTTCCTGATGATTTTGTCAAATAGCTTGTTATGAGCTAGTTTTCTATTTCTTTGCGTTTAGTTTTTTCTTCTCTTTTGGTGGTGGTAAAAAGTTCTCTGATGTTACAACTTTTTGTCTTGTCTTTTGCTCTAACGCAAGTCTTGCATCTTTGGCAATTTTCCCGCCTTTTTTCCCTGCTATTGCATTTTGTTGAACACCTTTTGCTTTTTCGGCTTCGGCTATTTGTCGAGTTGAAAGCTCGGCTAATGCTGTAAAAATAAGTTCAGCTTCGCTCATGTGGTCACGCAAATTTTGTGTTTTCAGACCTTTTAAATCTTTGTGTTTTTTTACTGTTAGACCTGTCCACTCTTGATGAATGATGTTTGTAAGAATAGCAAATTCGTCTGATTTTTCAACTCCGCTTTCTTTCCAATAGTCGGTAAGTTTGTTTCGGGTTTCTTGTCCCGACATGCGTTGTTGTATCCACTTTTCGCTTCTACCTAATTTTTGCCAATTCTCTCTTGCTCTGTCCAAACTTTGTTCTGGATCGGCAATTTCCTGCATACGCTCATAACCCACTTTTGCTAACCATTGCTTAAAAGGTTCGGCTTTTGGTGAAGGTACAGATTGTATAAGCCTCAATAAACCTTGTGTGTCCAAACAATCAGTAGCATACTTTTTACCGTCTGTGGCTTCAAATTTCAGTTGTACGATTTCTTCGTACAACTGACTTCCCTCTTTGGTGAGTTTCTTCTTTAAGTCAGACCAATAACGCTTTGGTACACTACTTCCGGTGAGTATTTCAATAACATCAATTACGGAGAAATACCATTTTTCCTGTTGCTCGTCCCAATGAGTCCGAACTTGTTTTTGCTCAAATATTTTGATAGCGTTTTCTTTGCTCATTTCTATAAATTCTATTAATGCAAAAATAACGAAAAACTTAAATATTACACTCGGAAAAGTTGCATTTACTAATTGAACTTAGCTTTTAATGCTATCACAATACCAAGATTTTATGCTTTCAACTTAGCCGCTACTCTGCCATTTTGCAAAACTCCCTCTTGTTAGTGGTTCGGTTTTGTTTTCAGTCTTTTTTTATTATTTATAATTTAAAGTTTTCGCTTTGTCTAATAAGTAAATCGCATACGCTTTGGGTTTTAGTTTTTCGCTAGAAAAATATGTTGGTATTTGATATTGGGTGCTTGTTTTTCTTGTCAAGGCAAAAACTTTATGACCAATTTTTGTAAAATAGTAATTTGGTGCTTTAAAATATACTTTTACTTTATCAACTGTGAAAGCCCAATTTTCATAATCCTTTGAATAAAGCGTCTTTGATTTTGAAGATAAACTTATGGCAAGAAATGAAATCGAAAACAGATTTATTGCTTTGTAACTGTCAGAAGGTAGTTTTTCATTTTCAGTATATTGTAGTTTCCCAAGGTCTTTTTCATTCAGAAAAATGAAACTTGAAAAATCGCCATAAAATTGTTTTCCAAAATCGCCTAAACCGTGAGTGAAGAACCTCGAAATAGCACTAACACCTTTTTCAATGCAAATAATAGCACCTTGTATGAAAAGTCTTTCTTCTTGTTTATAGGTTAATTGAGTTAAATCTGTTCCGTTGCCAAACGAATAAATGAAATTCTTGAAACTCGAAAATGGATTAAAGTTTTCATTTGAATTTTTAAGAATGATTGTGTCAATGTAATAGTATCGTTGTTGAATTGAAAACCCTGTAATGATTTTTAGAAATTCACGAAAAGAATTATCGTTTCCAATGAAATCCAAATCTTTCTTTACCATTGGAACATGTTGCATAAAAACAACTGACTTTGCATATTCAATCAACTCGTCTAACATTTTTTCAATTCCGTGTCCATTGTTGTAGTTCTTAAACTTTTCTCTTGCTTTTGATAATTCAGGATAGTTTCCTGTTAAATACTTATCTTTCAAAAGCAAAAGAATTTTCAAAACTCGTTCAAATCCCGAAGAAAGTAGTTGTAATGAAACGTGATTATTTGAAATAGAAGAAGTTTGTTCGTTTAGGTTTTTTAAACCTACTGCAATAAATTGAAATGATGCTTCAACTTCCTCTGTAATGGCTACAACTTTTTCAATTTCGTGTGCTTTATTCATTTTTGTTTTTCTTCTTCTTTTTTGATTTCTCTTTTGTAAACAAATCGGCTGTATATTTCTCATACAACTC
>CAZKDV010000030.1:8821-10510 GCA_964551645.1 uncultured Bacteroidales bacterium
CCTTGCTTTATATTACCTAATACAATTGTATTTGCTTCAACTTCTTCTGTAATTGCTACAACTTTTTCTATTTCGTGTGCTTTATTCATTTTTGCTTTTCGTTTTCTTTGGTTTCTCCTTTGTAAACAAATCTGCTGTATATTTTTCGTACAACTCAAACAAAAACTCTAAACGATTGGCTTTGCTTGTAAATGCTGAACTACGGTAAGCCAAATCAACCGCTTTGTCTAATTCGTTATGTGCTTTTATGAGTGCAGGAGGCATTGTAAGTGGGTTGTACAAATCTGCTAAACTACTATTTGGAAATTCTGTTCGAATGTTCAACACTTTTTGTGCTTTTTCTTCTATTGCTTGTATTTGTTTCTCTGTTGGGTTTTGTGGAAAGGGATAATTCGTGTAAACAATTTCATTTGAATAACGATAACGACTTTCTAACCGCCCACAAACAGAATTTACCCAAGCCATGTGCATTGCAGATTGTAAAATTCCAAAATGAAAAAGTGTTGCATTTGGTATTGAAAGACAAGAATTGTTTAGAATGTCATTTTTTGTCATAAAACCCATCGGAATAATTTTTCTGTTTTCTGAAGAATGGGATGGAATTAAAATATAATCTGTTTCGGGCTGTCTGTTTTCCGTAAAAAGTGTTGGTTTGTTTGCCCAATTTTGTGTTTGTTTCTTAGAACTAGCCAAACGCATTTTTCTAACACCCTCAATTCGTTTCAAAACTAATGGTAGTTTTTTAAGTTCGTTTGGTTCGGCATCAATCAGCCATAAACAAAAACGTTTTTCGCCATTCAAAAATTCATGTGCTGATAGTAACGGCTTTATAAACTTTTTGGCGTTTGGTTCTTTGTTCAAAAACTCTTTACATTCTTCTTCTGTAAAAAGCAAATTTCCTCCGTCCGTTGGTTGGCTTCCTTTGTACATTTTTGGAACATTACAAAGTGGCATAGCCCTTTTTTCTATAAAAATATCTTTCGCATCAATCAAATACGGATTGATGTTTTTAGCTTTTATTTCGTGGGCTTCGCCTTTTATGTTTTCGTATTCAAAAATGCTTTTGTTTAGCGTGTCGTAGTTGGCGAAACCAACAATTACACAATACACAGCCGCATTGCCTTTTGCTTCGTTGCTCCATTTGAAAGTGCGATGAGCAAAATGAATTTTAATACCGTAGCGGTTTAGCATTTGTCCCCAAAGAATACTCGTTTGCTCACCTTGTACAATAGAATTTGTGGAAACAAACGCAACTTTTGTTTTTGTTTCTTGTATGTATTTCGCCGCTTTTATATACCAAGCCGTTACATAATCCAACACACCGCTGCCTTTGACATGGTCAAATTCTTTTACAACTTCATCACGCTGAGTTTGGGTCATAATTTTAGAGCCAATAAAAGGAGGATTACCTATAATATACGAAAGTTCATCTTTTGAAACAACATTTTCCCAATTGGTACGCAAAGCATTACCATGAACAATAGTTGCACTTTTCTTTAATGGCAAACGCACAAAATATTGTCCAAATTCGTTGCTTACTTGCATGTTCATTTGGTGGTCAATGAGCCACATTGCCACTTGTGCAATTTGTGCAGGAAATTCTTCATGTTCAATTCCGTAAAATTGGTCCACATTAATCCACAGCATTTGACTTATGTCCAAAAATTGTTGTCTGTGTTTGTTCAAAAC
>CAZKDV010000030.1:10520-22088 GCA_964551645.1 uncultured Bacteroidales bacterium
AAGAAATTTCCACAACCACAAGCTGGGTCAAGGAATTTTAGTGTACTTAATTTTTTATGAAATTCAGACAGTTTGTTTTTGTTGTTTTTTATGCTTTCAAATTCTTTCCATAGTTTATCAAGAAACAAAGGTTTAATGAGTTTCAAGATATTGATTTCACTGGTGTAATGTGCGCCCAAATTTCTGCGTTCTTTGGGGTTCATTACACTTTGAAACATCGAACCAAAAATGGCAGGGGAAATTTGTCCCCAATCAAGCGAACTACATACTAAAAGAGTTTCACGCATTTTAGAGTCGAAAGATGCAATGGGTAAAGATTCTTCGAAGAGTTTTCCGTTTATATAAGGAAATGCAGATAGATGTTCATCTAGATTTTTAAGTCTTGTATTTGTTGGTGTGTTTAAAACTTGAAAAAACTGAGCCAACAACGCACCAAGGTCACTTCCGTCTTCTGTAGTTTTTATTTCTATAAACTCTTTAAATGTGTCTTTTTCAAAAATTCCGGTATCGTCTGCAAATAAGCAAAAGAGTAATCTTACCAAGTAAACTTCTAATTGATGTCCTTTATAACCACTTTCTTCGAATTCATCATGAAGTTTTCCCATCAGCTCTGCAGCTTTAATGTTTACAGGATGCTCATCTTTAAAAACTAGTTTTTGATACCCTGCTATAAAACCGAAAAGCTTGATGTTTTTATGAAAGTTTTTTATGTCAAACTCGTATTCTTTTTTATCTTCTAAATCGTATAATTTGAAGTTTTCAAAGTCTGAAACCAAAATGTATTTTGGCAATTCATGCTCTTTGATTCCATAAAGGTAGTCTGTTGCTTGTTCAAAAGCTGTATCAAGATTTTTTCCTTTTGATTTATGCTCAACAAGTAAAGTCCCTTTCCAAAAGAGATCAATAAATCCTTGTTTATTATTCAGTTTCTTTACTGGCTCCTCAAAGGAAGCAACTCTCCTCCTAGAAATGCCAAAAACATTAAAAAATTCGTTCCAAAAAGTGTCTTTTTCAGAGCGTTCTCTGCTTTCATCTACCCATTCTTTTGTGAATTTTAGAGCTCGTTCTCTTATTTCATTCCAACTTAATGCCATTATTTAGATTTTGTTTTTTGCATGTACGCTAATATCTAATTTACGCAACAAATATACAACTTTTGTAAAATAAATCTAACTTAAATGTATAACGAATAGAATTACAATTCTTTCAAAGAAGATTTTTGCACCCAGCCTTTGTTTCCATCAGATACTCTGATTTCATACCAATTGTTTGAACTTGACAATATTTTGACTTTCTCTCCGGCACGAACAACATGAATATCAGCACTGCTTATATCAGGAGCACTTTTGACACCTGCCGAAGTGGTCATAATTATTGCATGACTTGGAGTTTGCATCGTTTTATACATTCTGTTGGCTAAAAACAAGGAAGATATAGTGAAAATAGTTAAGATTATGCTTGCGAACAAAAGAATTTTTTTGACATTTGCTGGTTCTGTTAAAAGAAACACAAGAAAAGAGGATAAAGATAAAATAATTAAAACAATTAACATAATTCCCCAATTTTTGAGGCTAAATAATTTCATGCTTGAATCTAAAAGTCGAATGATAAAGTGTTCGGGAATTGCTTGTTGGTTGATATTAATTTGTGTTTGGACAAGCGAAATATTGTATAGTGCATCTTCGTTTTTAGGTTCGTATTGAAGTGCTTTTTCGTAGTGGTAAATTGCTTCCGGAAATTTGTTGATTTTGTAGTAAGTATTTGCAAGGTTATAGTGTGTCTCAAAATTCGCATAATCATTGTCGATAATTTTCTGAAAATGAATTATTGCCTCATGGAAGTTGCCATTTTCATATTCGGATACTCCTTTTTTGAAAAGACTCGTAGAATTGTCATTATTAGCACAACTTATGTGTGTGCTTAATAATAGCGCAAACAAAAAAAACAAAACTGATATATTTATATAGTGGCTTTTCATAATATCTTGTTTTATAGATACATATAATGTTTATTTGATTTTTTTATTGATATGTTGTTCTATTTGAGCAATAATATTTTGGGCATCAGTTAAAATACTTTCAGGCTCAATTTCTTTGGAACCGGGTGCAAAGCGTACAAATTCGCAAAAGTTTAATATTTGTTCTAATTCTTCGACTAATTTGCCGTCAATACCTTGTTTGCTAAGTTGGGTCGAAACTTTTTGAATTGACAGTTCTGATTGTTCAATAATAAAACGGTCTTTTACATATTGCCATATTGCTTTTGAAGTTTCAATGTAAAACTCGTCTATTTTTTTGTCTTTAAGTAGTTTTGCAGACTTTTTCAATCGTTTTTTTGCAATATTAGTTGCTCGTTTATATTTTAATATTTGTTGATTGCTGTGCAACTTCATGTTTTTGCGTATAAAAAATAAAAGTGCGAAAAATAGAAGTATTGGGAGCAAAAATAATATGTAAAATAGTTTGGAGAAAACAAAGTATTCTCCGATTTTATTAAAACTTGATGGTTTGGTTTTGATGTATCTGATGTCATTTTCGGTTTGACCAATTGCATTCTGATTATTTGCAAGTCCTTCTTTACCAACCACTTCAATCTCAAAATTATCTGAATATAAAGTAATATAGTTACTTTGGGCAATGCTAAAAAATGAAAATTCAATTGGTGAAATTTTGTATAATCCGGGTTCTCTGGGAATAATTAAAAAATTAAATGTTTTACTACCATTAGTTCCTATGCTGGTATGTTTAATATCGCTTTTTATTTCTGGGTCGAATATGTCAAAACTTTTCGGAAATTGGATGTTTGGAATGTCCATGAGGTTAAGGTTGCCATTTCCTGATATTTTGATTGTCAAATTAAGTGCATCATTTAGCAATATTCTATCTTTGTCAAACCACGCTTCCATAGTGTAATTTCCAACTTGTCCACTAAAACTTGCAGGTTTCTTTGAAATTGGCAATTCCTTAATGTTAATAGTGATTTGATTAGATTTTACAGTAGTTTTGATGTCTTCATAGCTTGAGCCAAAGGACGGAGTGCTAAAAAATGGGTCGTTGAAAAACTGATTGAATATGTCATCAAAATCATCAAACATTGAGCGTCTTTGTGTTCGTTTAATTAATCTTGCTATTGCTTCAACTTCAAGAGGCTCAATAGTGAGTTTGCCTGACTGTTGTGGAAAAACAATGCTTTTACGAATAATTGCTGTAGTGTATCTTTCTCCATTAATAATTTCTTCAGTCGGTTTCGATGTTTCAGAAATATCTTCAGTCCAAAATCCAATGAAAGAAGGTATTCGATTGATTGAGTATGAAGGAATTTGAACTCGAGTAAAAATTTTATATGTGATAATGATTGGCTCGCCTATCCAAGCTGAATTTTTACTTGGAATTGCTTTTATAAAAATATCTTGATCGCCAATCTGCCCGCTGCTTTGACTTTGTTTTTGTTGTGCTTGATTTTGTGATGATTGTGCTTGTGTTGATTGTGCTTGTGTTGATTGTTGCGTTTGTCCCGTATTCATTACAGTTATTTCGAGACTGTTAGAAGTGTATGTTTTTCCATCTACACGGACTTTAGCAGGAGCAATTGTAAACTTGCCATGAGTAGTTGGCAATAGAGTAAATATCCAGCTTTGTTCATCATTGCCACCACTAACAACTTGATTGTTAATAATAACTGTCATTCCGCCACTCGAACGACTACTTTGCCCAACAAGCCTAAAATTTTCAAAATTTGGTCGCTCAAAGGATTGACCTTTTCCACCTTTTAAAGTATATGTAATATTGAATGATTGCTGTAATCCAACAGTATTAGTATTAGAACTTGCTGTAAATTCAACTTGCGCAAACACTATAGTGTTGATGTTTATAAGAAATATTATTATTGCGTATTTTAGGATATAATGTTTTAATTTACTCATTTGATATAATTTTCTCAAAAGTGAAGTTACCAATCTTTTTCAATCTCTGTTTTAATTATTTTTTGCTCTCTCAGTTCTTCAAGTGTTTCTTTATCCTTATTTGATAAGGCATTTAACATTCTTTCCATATCCTGAGGAGATAGCTGTTGCTCGTTTTGCTGCTTTTCTTGCTCATTTTGTTTGTCTTTTTGCTTATCCTCTTGATTGTTTTTTTTATCATCTTTCTTGTCTTCTTGCTCTTCTTTATCTTGATTCTCCTGATTCTCCTGATTTTCTTGGTTATTTTGGTTGTTTTGCTGTTGTTGCTGTTGTTGCAACATTTTCATTGCATAAGAAAGATTGTATCTGGTATCTTCGTCATTAGGTTGAAGTTTTAGTGATTCTATATATGATTGAATGCTTTTATCATACTTTTGCTGCTTCAGTTGTGCATTACCTAAATTGTGATATACTTGAGCTTTATTGTTGTTTTTAATTTTTTCGTTAAGAGATAATTGTTGCAATAATTCTTCGGCTTCTTCATATTTATCTTGCTTTAACAAAGAATTGCTTAAATTGAACATTGCTTCTTGTTCCCATTTATTAGGTGTATTTAATGCTTTTCTGTACAGTTCTTCAGCATCAGAATATTTTTCTTGAGAATATTCTTTATTTCCTTTTTTTATTTGCTGTGATGGTTTTTGAGCATAAATACTATTGGAAATAATAAATAGAATAAAATAAAGAACTATTTTTTTCATTGTTTAGATGCTTTATTTGGTTTGATTGAAAAATTAATTATTGATTGGAAAACATTTTGCCATTTCATTCTTCTTTCGTAAAGCAGAAAGTCAATAATCAACAGTATTAAAGCAGGTATGGCAAAAATAGGGAATAGGGTGTGATAGTCTGTAAATTCGATTGTTTCCGACTCTTCTCGTTCAAGTTTTGCAAGTGCATTTTTAATTTGTTCAGTAGCATTGTATGTTTGCTCTGCTTTTACACTTATTCCGCCTGTTGCTTGTGCAACTTGATTTAATAAAACAAAATCAGGTTTAGTGATAACTGTGTTCCCTTCTTTATCTTTTTTAAAACCTATAACTTGTCCTTGAGTATTTTTTATAGGAATTGGCGCTCCTTTTTCGCTGCCAAGTATTGCTGTATGAATGACAATATTGTTTTGCAAAGCAAATTTAGCTGATTCAAGCGGACTGTTTTCAAAGTTTTCGCCATCACTAATAATAATAATGCTTTTGTTTTTTGCCTGCGTTCTATTAAACGCATTTAATGAAACTTCGATTGCTTTTTCTATGGCAGTTCCTTGCAATGAAATTAAGTTTGTTGAAACAGATTGTAAAAACATTCTTGTTGCTCGTCCATCGGAAGTGATAGGAAGATGTACAAAAGCGTCTCCGGCAAATAATACTATTCCAAATTTTCCAAATTTTACTTCATCAACTATTGACATTGCTAACATTTTGGCTCTTTCCATTCTGTTTGGGCGAATATCTTCAGCCAACATTGAGCTACTTATATCTATGGCAAAAATTACATCTACTGTTGAGGATTTTGCTTTAGTATCAAGTTTTCCGGCAACTTGAAAATTTGCTATACTCATAATAATTAAAGCAAAAGAAACTATTACAATTAAAAATTTTAATTTTCCTTTTATTTTACTGTTATCTATCAACAATTTATTAACTAAGTCGGTATTTCCGAGTATTTGCAATTTGTTTTTTTGCCAGCGGACATACAAAACGTAAATTAATGCAACGAAAGCTACAAAAATAAATAAATAAAAATATTTAGGGTTTTCAAATCTATACATAACTATTATATTTATGGCAATGATTTGACAATTAGATATTTAATTAATAATTCGATAAAAATAAAGGCAAATGCAAACATCATAGGAATGTAAAACATTTCTTTAGTTTTAGTGTAATGTGCAACTTCAATTTTTGTTTTTTCAAGTTGGTCAATTTCATCATATATGTGTTGCAATGATTTGTTGTCAGTTGCTCTATAATATTTTCCACCTGTCATTTCAGCTATATTTTCCAATAAACCTTCGTCAATTTCTACATCAAGCATTTCATATTTCACTCCTCCCAAAACTGTACGAAAGGGGAAAGGGGCTTTTCCATAAGTTCCAACGCCGATAGTATAAACTCTTATTCCAAACGATTTAGCTAATTCTGCTGCCGTCATTGGGTCAATAAATCCCATATTGTTAATTCCGTCTGTAAGTAAAATTACAACTTTGCTTACAGCTTCACTTGTACGCAATCGTTCAACAGCAAGTCCCAATCCATCGCCAATTGCAGTTCCATCTTGCACCATATTATTTTTAATTTTACCAAGCAAACCGCTTAACACTTCATGGTCTGGTGTTAAAGGGCATTGTGTAAATGCAATACCACTATAAGCAATCAATCCAATTCTGTCATTTTGGCGTTTTTTTATAAAATCATTTGCTACATTTTTTGCGGCTTCAATTCGATTTGGCTTTAAGTCTTCAGCCAGCATACTTCCTGAAATATCAATAGACAGCATAATGTCAATACCTTCAACATTAATTTCTTTATTGTGTTTAGTAGATTGAGGACGAGCCAATGCAATAATTATGGCGGAAATTGCCAATAAACGAATGAAATATTGAGATTGGAGAAGAAAATGTTTTATAGTTGCTTTGGAAGAGGAAGCACCTGCAAACCCTGAAAAAATAAGTTCGCCTTTGATTTGTTTGTGCCTAAAATAGTACCATACAGCCATTATAGGAACTATAAGCAGTAAAAACAGATAATTAGGATGTATAAATATCTCTGATAATGCTTTCATGGCTTATTCGGGTTTCGTTTGAGTGTCTTCAGTTGAGTCTTGATTTTCAGTTTCTTCAACAGGTTTTGTGTTTTCAACAAATTGAAACGATAAATCTAAACAATGTTCATTTTCAGTTGGAAGTGGAGATGCTTTTGCAAATTTCACTAAATCAGCGATATTTAAAATGTATTTTAGATGATTTGTAGTTTCATTTTGAATATCAATTTTGCTTAATTCGGCAATTATTGCAGAAGAAGTTAATTCTACTGCTGAAATATTCCAGTTTCTTTCAATATAATTTCTTAATACAAATGTCATTTCAGAGTAATATTGCTTTGTTTGTCCAGACTGCCAAATTTTTTCTTTTCTAATTCGCTTAAGTCCCTCAATTGCTTCGGCGTATGGTGATAAAACAACTTTTTCTTTATGTACAAATAGCGGCAATCCTTTTCTTTTCCTTTTAATGAAATAATATGTCAAGAAGATAAGCAATATGACTATTAAACCGATAATGATATGAATATAATAATCACTTAAAAGAAATGGCAATTCCCATATAGGCTTAATGTCTTTGATATCACCTTCAATATTAACATCTAATAGTGCAACATTAAAAAATATAGTATCACTTAAAAAACTATATTGTGTGCTGTCTTCTATATTGTATTTAAATAACAATGGTGGAATAAATGTATTTGTTGTATCAAATAGTGCGATTGTATATTTTTGTTCAAGTGTATATGTGTTGTCATTGATAGTGGTATCGGGTTTGTTTGTGGCAATAATAACTAAACCTTTGTTGATACTGTCTTGCTCAATAGTAGGAAAAACAATATCTTTAGCCTTGTTCGGAACATTAAACTTAATTGTAAGCTGAGTTTGCTCGCCAATCAATAAATCTTTTTTTGCAATGCTTATATCGGGCAATTGTGCATAAACTGTAGAATTAAGCAAAATAATACATATAATATAATAAATCCAAGAACTAACTTTCATATTACATTCTCTTTTCTCTTTGTCTAAAAAGCTGTATAAGGGGTTTGACATAATCTTCTTGCGTATTTAGTTCAGCGATGTCTGTTCCAGTTTTGATACATGTTTTATTTATATATTCCTCAAAAGTTTGATACCACTTTTTATAGTCTTGTCGCACAAAAGAATTGTTGGTGTCTATATATTTTTTTTCTCCTGTTTCGGGGTCAATCATGTGAACAAATCCTAATGACGGCAAATCTTTTTCAAAAGGGTCGGTAATTTTCAAAGCCACTAAATCATGTTTTTGTTTAGTAATAGCAAATACATCTTGGTAGTCCTTATTCAAAAAATCACTTATCAAAAATACAACACTTCGCTTTTTTACAGTATTGTTCAAAAACTCTAATGCAGACGATATTTTAGTTCCAGTATTTTGAGGTTTGAAATCAATTAATTCTCTAATTATACGCAAAATATGAGAAGTTCCTTTTTTGGGCGGAATAAATTTCTCAACTATATTACTAAACAATACAACTCCAACTTTATCATTATTTTGAATTGCCGAGAAAGCTAATACTGATGCAAGTTCGGTTATAAAGTCTTTTTTGAATGTTGATTTACTCCCGAAAGAGTTTGAAGCACTAACATCAATAAGTAGCAATACGGTTAATTCTCGTTCTTCTTCAAAAACCTTAATGTAAGGGTGGTTGTATCTTGCTGTAACTTTCCAATCTATTGATCTAATATCGTCTCCGTAAGCATATTCTCTAACTTCGCTAAAAGCAATACCTGTTCCTTTGAAGGCACTATGGTATTTGCCAGAAAAGATTTGATTGCTTAATCCTCTGGTTTTAATTTCGATATATCGTACTTTTTGTAAAATGTCAGATGTTTCCATAACAATTGTTTTTTATGGAACTTCAATAGTATTTAATATTTTATTGATAATTTCTTCAGGAGTAACATTTTGCGCTTCTGCTTCATAGGTTAATCCAATTCGGTGTCTTAAAACATCGGGAGCTAATGCTCTAATATCCTCAGGTATTACATATCCTCTACCTTTTATAAAAGCATAGGCTTTTGTAGTAAGTGCAAGATTAATACTCGCTCTTGGCGAACCTCCAAAACGAATCATGTTTGCAAGTTCATTTAGTCGATATTGTCCCGGATATCTTGTTGCAAACACTATATCTGTAATGTAGTTTTCAATTTTTTCATCAATATAAACTTTTCTTACTAGTTCTCTAGCCTTTATGATTTGTTCGGGTTTGATGACTGCATTGACAGTATTTACGCTTGATTGCGTATTTTGTCTCATTATAGTTTTTTCTTCTTCTTTACTCGGATAGTGAACTATAATTTTTAACAAAAACCTATCAATTTGAGCTTCTGGTAATGGATATGTGCCTTCTTGTTCTATTGGATTTTGGGTTGCCATAACAAGAAATGGCTCTTCTAGATTAAAGGTAGAATTGCTTATTGTTACTTGTCTTTCTTGCATAGCTTCCAATAAAGCACTTTGAACTTTAGCAGGTGCCCTATTGATTTCGTCAGCTAGTATAAAATTTGCAAATATTGGTCCTTTGCGAATTGCAAACTCTTCATTTTTCTGACTGTAAATCATTGTTCCAATTAAATCTGCGGGGAGCAAATCGGGTGTAAATTGTATTCTGCTAAATTTTGCATGAATAGTATTTGCTAAAGATTTTATTGCTAGCGTTTTGGCAAGACCAGGAACTCCTTCCAATAAAATATGTCCATTAGCTAGCAAGCCTATCAATAATCGCTCTGTCATGGCTTTTTGTCCAATAATAACTTGATTAAGTTCAAGGTTCATCAAGTTAATAAATGTACTTTCCCTTTGAATTAATTCGTTTAACTCCTGAATGTCAATGTGTTCTTTCATTTCAAAAATTAATTTATAAATTAACAAATATTTTTTACAAAAAATGTACCTAATTAGTGGCACACTGTCAAAACGACAATTATTTTATGTTAGTATATCAAATTTAATTTTTTTTATTAGCACTTCTGATTAATGTTATTGTATTTTGCTAATAATCAATTATATGTGTTTTGAAAATGTTAATAAATTTTTGAAATATTTTTCTTTATGAGTCGTTTTTTTCTCGTTATAATAGCAAATTATTCCATAGTTTTTTATATACTTATGTTTTTCTTTACCTCATGTTTTAATGTTTTAAATATTAAATCATTATGTTTTATTGCGGTATAAACAATTTCCCCGACTTCATTAATATAACTTGCTGTCGCTTTAAGGTGAGGCATTTTCTTGTATTTATCATTATGTTTCAGTTCTTTCAAATGAATAAACTTTATTGATTTACCCATTGACAGATAATAGAAATAAAGTAGCGTTTCAACCCCAAAACGAGACTCCTTCATTTTTTCAAGAATCGGAACAAGGTCTTCCTTATACATAGCCCTTTCGCCAGTCAGTATTTTTAGCGGGTTTACCTCCATATTTAAAATGTTAGCAGTTGTATAACCCAGTATCATATCACAATCCTTCATCAATAAGGGTGATAATAAATGATTCAAGTAGTCAGGGATTATTCTTTGATCCGCATCAACAAAAGCTATTGTATTAAAAGTCGCATTCTCAACACCTACAGCCATTGCATAACCTTTTCCCATATTTTGACTTAGGTGTATGACTGTTATTCTTAATGCATCTTTCAATTCATCAATTATCTGCTTCGTATTGTCGGTAGAACCATCATTTACAACAACTATTTGACCGACTATTGGGTACTGATAAATATGCTTAAGCACATCTTCAATGGTTTTTTCCTCATTGAGTGCACAAATTATTACTGATATTTTTTGCATTTCATTAATTTTTTAAATTATAAACTTGTGTTTTTACAAACTGCGCCCATTCAAAATGGGTTCTTGCACCATCAAATGTTTGGTATGAAATTGGATTTCCAATTTTTACCTTAATCGTTTTATTCTTTTTGATGAATATTTGGCGTGTGAATAGTACTAGTTCAAGATTTACTTTAATACCCAACGCTTTTCTTCCAACAGCAATCGCATAGAATAAGGTTGAATTTCGACCATAAAAAAATAATGGGATAATATTTCGATTATACTCAACGGCTTTGGTGATGAATGATTTTTGCCATTCTCCGTCATCAATTTTACCTTTTTTAATTCTTGATACCAAACCGGCAGGAAAATGAGTTATTGGTAAATCTGATGCAAAAACATTTTCTAATTCCAATAAGTATTTCCTTGGATTAGTCCCAAAAACATTAACAGCTGCGACAATTGGTTTTATATGAGGTACAAGTGCAAACACCTCATTGCCAATGGCTCTTAATTCACCGTATTTACTCCCAACAATATTTGTCAGAATTAGTCCGTCAATAAATCCAAAAGGATGATTAGCAACAAAGAAACATCTTCCATCTTCTGGCAAATTTTCCTTTCCTTCAATTATAATCTTCAGATTAAGTTCTTCAATTATTTTAGGTAAAAAATCAATTCCCTCATAATCAGCATACTTATTTAGAATCCGATTTATTTCATTTTGCTGAATAATTATTTTAATCAACCGCACACAAAAGGATGGCATATATTTTAAAAGTTTCGAATCGCCTTCATTTATTAGCTTTTGAATATTAATGTATTCCTTTGCTGTATTCATTGACTTGTTTTTCGTTAAATTTCAAAATGGATTTTTTTGCGGCATTTTGTCCTATCTCAATTAACTCCTTTGCCTTATAGAAGTCAAAAGTTTTGGCAGAGTCATGAGGTATATTAATAATTAAGTCGGGGTTATGTCTTTCAATACTCATTTCTGTCATTCTGTGTACCATTGCCGATATAGTTTTGCTTAA
>CAZKDV010000030.1:22098-22961 GCA_964551645.1 uncultured Bacteroidales bacterium
GTCGTTAGTTGATATAAAAGTGTTAATGTTCTTCATCAAGCTATTTGAATAGTTTTTTTTCTCATTTTCCTTTGGCGTATTTACTGTTTTTTTTCCGTACAAATTCACAACAACAAGTATATCGCCCTTTTCCCTTTTGACATACTCTATTGGAATTGGGTTTAATATTCCTCCGTCTACGAGTATGCTTTCTTCATATTTTACCGGTGTAAAAACAGCCGGAATGGCAATTGATGCCCTAACTGCCTCATAAAAACTTCCACTGGTAAAAACCACCTCTTTCTCATTTAATATATCAGCCGCAACCGCACAAAAAGGAATAGCCATATCCTCTATATTCATATCTGGTATAAAAGTTTTCATTTCTTCAAAAATACGCTCCCCTTTCAGTAATCCATGCGTTGTTATGGTAAAATCCATAAAATTCAAGACATCCCTTTTGTTAAAATTGCTTACCCATTGGGTGTAATCATCCAATTTTCCCATAGCGTATAAACCGCCTATAAGCGATCCTATTGAAGATCCCGAGATAGAGGTTATGTTAAATCCATTTTTTTTTAGTTCGGAGATTACTCCAATTTGGGCTAAACCACGTGAGCCTCCACTTGAAAGTACTAATGCGACTGATTGATTCATATTTATAAAATAAAAATTAGATATATTATACTAAAAACGTTTTATAGTCAATTTTGAGACAAAAAAATTATTTCGATAATCCTTTTATTAAAATATTTATCAGTCCATCAAAATGCATTGAGAATTTCTCGTATTCATTTTGTAAGAAAAAAGGTACTTCAAACCCTTTTAGTATCATAATGGTTATTTCAGCTAAAACATTTGTTTCAGCATTCACTGAAAATTCT
>CAZKDV010000031.1:0-22691 GCA_964551645.1 uncultured Bacteroidales bacterium
AAAAAATAGAATTGCGTCTTGATTCTTCGAGTTCTGCAATGATTATTGGAAAAACACTTGAAGCATTTAATTTTACTTTCGGAATAAGTCCTATTAAAACTATTTTATTTGCATTTCTGGGTGTCGGATTCGTAGAAGAATTTTCAAAATTTATTTTTATTCGTTGGTTTATATACAAGAATAAAAATTTTAACGAACCAATGGACGGCGTAGTTTATTCAGTTATGCTCTCAATGGGATTTGCTGCATTAGAAAACATAATATATGTATTTACCAGCGAAGCTCCTACTTATACTGCAATTGTGCGTTCATTAACTGCAGTGCCTGCTCATGCTACTTTTGCAGTTATTATGGGACTTTACATCGGATTAGCTCGTTTTTCGCCACGCCGAAAACGGTTTAGGTATCTTATTACGGGATTGTTAGCAGCCTCTATCGCACACGGAATATATGATGTGTTTTTATTTCTTGATTGCACTTATTGTTTATTTTATACTCTAATAGCACTTGTGGTTTTCATTAGAATATCCTTAAAAATAATATCAAGATTTCAGAAAATATCACCCTTTTAAGAGGTAAAATTTGATTTTACGACTATTCCTCCTCATTATTCATAAATCCTTGTTTTACGATTACATCAAGGAACTTTTGTGAAAAAAACAGATTATCTTTTTTAGTATATCTCTTATATGTAAATATTTGAGCTAAATTTTCAGTTTGATTTTCTTCAACTAATTTTTTATGAAATGGCAAATCTTCTTTTTCTTTATATAAATCATTAATATTTTCAACAGAATAATCAGAATATTTTTCGTCATGAATAATCGCTCTCAATGGCAATCTATCGGTCAAATCGGGTTCTTCGTCTGGGTATCCTATTGCCAAAGTTGTAACTGGCACAACTCCTTTCGGGCAGTTAAAAAATTCTATCAGTTTATCCGCATTATATGTGGTTGTTCCTAAATAGCAAGTACCTAAGCCAAACGATTCGGCAGCTAAAGAAACATTTTGAGCTGCAAGAAGTGCATCTATTGTGGCTGTATAAAATGAAATAAAATTATCATATCCGGGATTGGCATTTCTAGCTTCGCACCATTTTGAAAATCTATTAAAATCTGCTAAAAAAGTCAATAAAACAGGTGCTTGCTTTGCTAATTCTTGATTAAAATGAAAAGGTGCTAATAGTTCACGATTATCTTTATCTTTTGTAACGATAATACTATACACTTGCATATTACCGGTGGTTGCTGCTCTACTCCCAGCAAGTAAAATTTTTTCTAATATTAAATCCGGAATAGTTTGTTCTCTGTATTTGCGAATTGTTCTGTGTCCTAAAATTGTTTGTAGTAGTTCCATAAACTGTGATATATAGCTATTTAATAAAAGTACCAAAATAAGATAAAAATCGGTGTGGCAAATAAAACTGAATCTAATCTATCTAAAACACCGCCATGCCCAGGAAATAGTGTGCCACTGTCTTTAATGCCTGCTGCTCGCTTTAATGAAGACTCGAATAAATCACCCAAAGTAGCAAATATTATTATTAAACAAACGGCAATAAAACCTTTCCAAATAGGTGTAAAATTACTAATTAATATAAAAACAAAATATAATGCAATAGTTATGATAGTTCCGCCCATTAATCCTTCCCATGATTTCTTAGGTGATATTTTAGGACATAATTTATGTTTCCCAAATCGAGTTCCAACAAAATATGCAAATGTGTCATAAGACCAAATAGTGGCAAACATAAACAAAACAATATATGTTGTACGCAAAATAGACTCTTCGGCTATAACAAGCAATCCAAGTGGAATAGGAATGTAAAAAATCAAAAAAAAGAAGTATAACAAATAATCAGTAAACGAATGTCTTTTGATTAGGGCATAAATTAATATTGCAGGAAACACAAACCAAATCAACTCAAAATTAAATAACAATGAATTTTTAACATTAAATAAAAGAACCGATAAATATGTTAAAAATGAAAAAAACAATACCTCATTTTTATTTAAGAATATTTGTTGCTTGTTAAAAATTTCAATGAGTTCTGTTAATGAAAAATAAATTAAAACTCCAACGACAACTGCAAAAACAATCCAATGCGTTAATAATGATAAAATAATTATAACACCATAAACAAGCCCCGTAAATATGCGTTTTGACTTTTCTGACATAATTATTTATTCTTCATCAACCAAAAAAACATATAATTCTTTCGCTCCATGTGCGCCAACAATAAGTTTTTGCTCAAAATCTGTAGTACAACTAGCTGCATTAACAACACTTATTATTGAGGGGAAATTCTGTTTATATTTGTTTGCTATTTTTAAATAAGCACTTGTAATATCCGGAACTAATTGCTTTACTGAAGCAATTACAATATGTATTTTGCAATAAGTCCATGCTAACTTGTCTGATGTTACATTTGTTGAGATAACAATGCTACCTGTTCTTGCTGCTAAATATTCACATCTTGAAATGCTTGTTTCTTCTCCACTGCAATTTTCTGGTGGAATTATTAAATCCTTAGGAAATTGAAGTCCTTCAAAAAGTTGATTATCTAACATTCTTACTCTTTGCAATTGTTTATTTTCAAGCAATAACAATAATTGCTGTCGCATTTCATCAATTGAGGCACAATACACAAACTTCCCCCCATTTTCAACAAACTTTGTTGCAAACATTATATCTAATGCTTCGTTTTCTCTAACAAAAACATCAATATTCAAATCAATATTCTCAAATGGATTTTCTTTTTGGACAAGCATCGACTGCCTAATTTTTTTAAGCAATTCTTCTCTCGAAATTATCTCTTCTCTTTGTCCCATTTACAAAACAACTTATTGATTACTCATCTAAGGCATCATCATCAAATAAAGAATTTTCACTTTTATTGCTTCTATCTTTTTTTTCTTTACTATTTGCCTTCAAGTCTTTACTATGGCTTGAATCTGATTGAATATTACTTTCTATTTCAGCTTCTATTTCAGCTTCTGACTTTTCTGTTTGGTCTTTTTCTGAAATTTCATTTAATGCCTCTATTTCTTTGTTTTCGTTAGTTTTATTGTCTATTTCTGAAATTGCAATGCCATGAAGTTCTTCTCGTGAACCAAAGATTTCTTCAACATCTTCTTTAAAAATTACTTCTTTTTCAAGCAATCTTTCAGCTAATTGAATGATTTTGTCTTTGTTTGCACTAATAATATCTTTAGCGCGTTGATAAACAGACTCTACAAGTATTCTAACCTCTTCATCAATTAATTCTGCAGTTTTTTCACTATATGGTTTTTGAAAAACATACTCTTGCGAGCCTGTGCTATCAAAGAAACTAACATTTCCAATTTTATCATTTAATCCGAAGAAACTAACAGAAGCATAGGCTTGTTTAGTAACCCTTTCCAAGTCATTCAATGCTCCTGTTGATACTTTTCCAAACAGCACATCTTCAGATGCACGACCACCAAGCAATGAAGTCATTTCGTCTAACATTTGCTCAAAAGTAGTTATTTGGCGTTCTTCTGGAAGATACCACGCAGCGCCAAGAGCTTTACCTCTTGGAACAATTGTTACTTTCACCAAAGGATGAGCATGAGGCAACAACCAACTTACTGAAGCATGACCTGCTTCGTGATATGCAATTACCTTTTTTTCTTCCTTTGAAATAATTTTATTTCTTTTTTCTAAACCTCCGATTATTCTATCAACTGCATCAAGAAAATCTTGTTTTTCAATAATTTTCTTATCATATCTTGCAGCTATTAAAGCAGCTTCGTTACAAACATTGGCAATATCAGCTCCCGAAAACCCGGGAGTTTGCTTAGCCATAAATTCAGCAGTAATATCCTTTCCTACTTTCAAAGGTTTCATGTGTACTTTAAAAATATCTTCGCGACCATTCAAATCTGGCAATTCGACATATATCAGTCTGTCAAATCTACCGGCACGCGTTAATGCTTTATCAAGGATATCTGCACGATTAGTTGCCGCCAAAATTATCACTCCATTATTTGATGAGAAACCGTCCATTTCTGTCAGTAATTGGTTCAAAGTGTTCTCTCTTTCATCATTAGAGCCCGTAAACGCATTTTTGCCTCTTGCACGACCAATAGCATCAATTTCGTCAATAAATACAATGCAAGGAGCTTTTTCCTTAGCTTGTTTAAATAAATCTCTAACCCTTGAAGCACCAACTCCAACAAACATTTCGACAAAATCAGAACCTGAAATACTAAAAAATGGAACTTTAGCTTCTCCTGCAACTGCTTTTGCAAGCAAAGTTTTACCTGTCCCCGGAGGTCCTACAAGTAATACTCCTTTGGGAATTTTACCGCCAAGTTGCGTATATTTCTTCGGACTTCGGAGAAAATCAATAATTTCAACCACTTCTACCTTAGCCTCGTCTAAACCTGCAACATCTTTAAAATTTACAGTAATAGCAGCATTTTTATCAAACAATTGTGCTTTTGATTTTCCTACATTAAAAATCTGTCCTCCACCGCCAGGTCCACGGCTCATGGAACGCATAATAAAAATCCAAATGATGATAATAATAGCAAAAGGCAATATCCATGAAAGTATATCTCCAAACCAGTTTTTTCGAGTTTCTGGAATAACTTCTATACGACTGTTTTGTATTATTTCTTTTTTTTCTTCTAAAGTTTTTCCGATAGTATCTCTATTTATAATCGAGTTTTGAAGTTCTTGAATATTCTTTTCAAACGACTCAACTGTTAAAAACTTCATCGAATAATGAGGACCTTGTTGAAATTGTCCGCTCCAAGTTTTTTTAGCTATTTCACTGTATGATGTATCTGACTTTATACTTTCTGATTTTATATAAACTTCGGCAAATTCATTGTTCACAACTATAATTTTTTCAACATCGCCTTTGAGTGCCATATTTTCAAATTTAAACCATGTTGTTTCTGTAACTATCGACTGCTTATTCATATAATAAATACTAATAAGAATAAGAGCAATAGCTATATAAATATAGTAGAAATTAAATTTTTTATCCCCTTGTTTATTGCTTTGCGAAGGTTTTTTTTCTGTGCTCATTATGTAACTTTATTTTATAATAATTGCTCAAATCTTGTAATTATAGCATCTCCCCATAAATCTTCAAGTTTAAATATATTTCTTATGTCTTCAAGAAAAATATGTGCTACAGTTTCACCATAATCAATTAAAACCCACTGCATATTGTTAATTCCCTCAGTGTTTATTGGGTATATTTTTAGTTCTTTACGAACAGTTTTTTGCACATGCTCATATAGTGCTTGCACTTGAGTGGTTGATGTTGCATGACAAATTATAAAATATGAATACAACATATTTTCCATCTTACTAAAATCCATCAATACAACATCGTAAGCTTTCTTATCTTTGAGTGCATCAACAATAATATTATTCAACATTTTAGGTTTCTTATGAGTAATTTGCAAATTTACAATTTTTACATATAATAATAGATGTAAAAACAACAATATAATTTATCCTTAAAGAATAGAAACAATATAGCGTTATCTTGATAAAACGCTCAATAATAACCCGAAATAAGCTTTAATATCTATAATGCTCAGGTTTATACGGTCCTTCTTTTGACACTCCAATATATTCAGCTTGCTCATCTGTTAAAGTGGTCAGAGAGACACCTATTTGTGCCAAATGCAGTCTTGCTACCTCTTCGTCAAGACTCTTCGGAAGTCTGTAAACATCAACTTCATGTTCATTTTGCCACAACTCCAATTGAGCTAAAGTTTGGTTAGTAAATGAATTACTCATAACGAATGATGGATGTCCGGTAGCACAGCCTAGATTAACTAAACGACCTTCGGCTAAAATGTAGATTGCATGTCCGTCAGGGAAAATATATTTATCAACTTGCGGTTTGATATTTAATCTTTTAACATTTTTGTCCTCATTCAAAGGATCGACCTGTATCTCATTATCAAAATGTCCAATATTACATACGATTCTTTCATTTTGTACATGTGTTCTTTTGTTATCACATCTTTATTTCCAGTTGTAGTAACATAAATATTTCCTTCAGCAAGTGCTTCTTCAACTGTTTTAACTTCAAAACCTTCCATAGCTGCCTGTAATGCACAAATTGGGTCAATTTCGGTAACTATAACTCTGGCTCCGTAAGAACGCATTGAACGAGCAGAACCCTTGCCAACATCGCCGTATCCACACACAACAACAACCTTTCCTGCAATCATAACATCAGTAGCTCTTTTGATGCCATCAGCTAAAGATTCACGACAACCGTATAAGTTATCAAATTTTGATTTAGTTACGCTATCATTAACATTAATTGCCGGAAATAATAATTTTTTCGTTTCATTCATCTGGTAAAGACGATTTACACCGGTAGTTGTTTCTTCGGATACACCTTTAATTTTTGGTGCAATGCGATGCCAACGGCTTGGGTCTTCTTTATATATATTTTTCAAAACATCCATCAAAGCTCTTTCTTCGCGACTATGAACTTCTTTATTTAGTAATTCCGGATTTTTTTCAATATCATAACCCAAATGAACCATTAAAGTAGCATCACCACCATCATCAACAATAAGGTCTGGTCCGTTTCCATCAGGAAATAGAAGCATTTGTGCCGTACACCACCAATATTCATCAAGTGTTTCGCCTTTCCATGCAAACACAGGAGTTCCTTCTTTTGCAATTGCAGCAGCAGCATGGTCTTGAGTTGAAAAAATATTGCAACTTGCCCATCTAACATCAGCGCCTAATTCTTTGAGTGTTTCAATCAATACAGCAGTTTGTATTGTCATGTGCAAAGAACCCGAAATTTTTGCACCTTTAAGAGGTTTTATATCTCTATACTTCTCTCTAAGTGCCATTAAGCCAGGCATTTCTTTTTCAGCTATATCTATTTCTTTTCTACCCCAATCAGATAATTGAATGTCTTTAATTTTATAATCCATTGTTTTCGTTTTTAATTAATATTTGAAAAATTTTTGCAAAATTACAAAAAATAGCCATATCAAAAATTCATACTAATCCTATTTTGAAATGCTATCTAATAATTCAACAATTTTTGAAGTTAAGGCTTTTCTTGAGTATTTCAATAATTTATCAGTATCTATGTTAGAAACTTGCTCATTTCTCTTATGGAAAAAGTTGAGAATTGATTTTTTCATTTTTTCAAAATCATCATAATAAATCACTTTTCCTGCATTTAACTCGTTGATAATTTGTGCAGCATCATTATTTGTTGGACCGATACATAATATAGGTCTTTGTGTAGCCATATACTCATACATTTTTCCGGGAATAATTCCCATCACATTCGGAGCATCATTTAACAATAGCAACAAAACAGAAGATTGTGCCGATTTGCGTATAGCCTCCTCGTGTTCGACATAATCAAAAAAAATAGTTTTATCAAATAAGTTATGTTCTTTCAAACTATCTTTTAGTGCAATATCAACAGTGCCATAAAAGTGTAATTCCAATGATTTGTCCAAAGCATCATTTTCGCTTGATAATTCATCTAAAACTTTCCAAAGAGTATTTGGGTTTCTATCCTTATTCAAAGAGCCAAAATGACTTATTACAAAACTGTCTAAATCTCTATTTATAGGTAAAAAATCAAAATCTTCGTGGTCATAACCATTATGTACAATTTCTACGCGATTAGCTCCTGAGTTAACAAAATTATTAGCCCAAGCATTACTAACAGTTACAACTACATCTGCACTTTTTAACACTTTTTTCTCAAGGCGATGATGCTTTCTATCAGCCCATTTTGTTAGCATAAGTTTATGGTAAAAATCAATATCTGTCCACGGGTCGCGAAAGTCGGCAAGCCATGGGATATTCAATTTTTTTTGCAAACCCAAAGCAATTAAGTGCATCGAATGAGGCGGTCCTGTAGAAATGATAGCATCAACTTTATTGGATTGCAAAAAACTTGTTAAAAAACTAATTGATGGTTGTATCCAAAAACGCCGTGCATCAGGAATAAACAAATTGCCTCTTAACCAAATAGTTAGCTTTTCAATAAATTGATTTCTTTTTTTATCATCAACTTTAACAAAGTTGTAATTGCTATCATTTTTTCCTTTGCCAGTTAATATCCTATAAAAAGCATAAGGTTCGAAAATTTTTCTTTTAATAACTGTAAGCTTGTTTGGAATATCTTTTAAAAGAGAATTATCTATTTCAGGCTGTTCGGGATTAAGCGGTGTATAAATAATCGGTTCCCAACCCAATTCTCTCAAATACTTAACAAACTTCAACCAACGATACACTCCGCCACTTGCTGTAGGAGGCCAATAATAAGTGATAATTAAAACCTTTTTATAATCCAAATTTTTCTGCTTCTAATTACTTAAATGTGGTTGAGCGAATAATATAATCATTTCTATTTTGCGAATTTCGACTAATTAATTCTGCCAAAAAACCACCTATAAATAGCTGGCTACCCATAACCATGCACAAAACAGCAAGATAAAACAAGGGTCTGTCAGTCATTTTTATTCCCGACATAAATATTTTTAAATAAGCAAGATATGAGGCTATTATGAATCCGATAAAAAACAACAAAGTACCCAGAGTGCCGAAAATATGCATTGGTCGTTTTCCAAATCGTGCAATAAATCCAATAGATAACAAATCTAAAAAGCCATAAATAAATCGAGATATTCCTCCGTATTTTGTTACTCCAAATTTTCTTGCTTGATGTTGTACTACCTTCTCACCAATTTTATTAAAACCCGCAGATTTTACAATATATGGAATATATCTGTGCATTTCGCCATAAACCTCAATACTTTTCACAACATCGTTTCTATATGCCTTCAATCCACAATTAAAATCATGTAATTTGATTTTAGTCATTTTTCTTGTTGCCCAATTAAATAACTTTGTTGGTAATGTTTTGGATAAAGGATCGTATCGTTTTTTCTTCCAACCCGAAACCATATCAAAATCCTGTTCCATAATCATTTTATAAAGTTCTGGCATCTCATCGGGCGAATCTTGCAAATCTGCATCCATAGTAATAACTACATCAGCTTTTGCATATTGAAAGCCGGTATTCAAAGCAGCTGATTTTCCATAATTTCTACGAAATTGAATTCCTTTAATATTTGAATTATCTTTTGACAACGAATGTACGATGCTCCATGAGTTGTCAGAGCTTCCATCATCAATAAATATAAGCTCATAAGAAAACTTATTTTCTTCCATTACTCTAACTATCCATTCGGATAATTCGGATAAAGACTCCTCTTCATTCAACAATGGTATAACAACAGAAATATCCATTATTTATTCACTTAAATTTGTTCTTTTTTTGACAAACAATGAAACTACGAGGGCTAACACCACTGAAAACATGGGAGATGTGTACAATGAAGTTGTAAGTTGCTTAAGTGGACTTTTAATATTTTCTTTTGAGTTTGCTATTGTTTCTTCGATAATTTCATCAGTTATCATAGGTGATTTTTCTTGCATTGAACGCAAATATGCTTCAACTTTATCTAATTGCTCCAATTGATAAGTAGGGTCAATCCATTCATTAAGCACAAAACTAAACAAAGCAGAAATGTAGTATGCTATAACACCAATCACAAATGTCAAACCCAATGCTTGCATGTATGTTAAATTGTCAAAAAATATTTCTTTTCTATATTTTTTCGCTCCAAAATACATAAAAGTAATAACTATTACAAGAGGGATAATTAAATTCAATAACATTGCAATAGGATTGAATAAATCCACTTCAAAGGCATAAATAATAACTGCAATAAATACTAAAATTAACCCAGAGTATGTACCATACTTACCAGCATATTTTACAAATGCATTTTTGGGAGTTTCGTTCAAATAAGTTTCCATTTGTTTTTTTGCCTCAAAATTATGATTTTTTTTTAATAATTGCTTTTTTACTCAATAATTCATCAAATATTTGCATTTATATAATTTGCTATTGAGTTAATATCTATTTCATTCATGCACTTGAAATGTTTTCGCGGACAGGCATTAAACCCAAGTTTTGAGCAAGGTCTGCACTTCAGTTGTTTATTTTCAATAAATATTGGAGGAGACGAAAAATTTGCAGGCAATAGTGGATACATTCCAAACTCAGGGATAGTATTTCCCCAAATAGAAACAAGCGGTTTTCGCAATGCAGATGCAATATGCATCATGCCAGTATCATGTGATATTACACATTTTGATTTGTTCATCAATAAAGCAGACTGATGAATGTTAAGAAATCCGACAGTGTTTAAAAGTATTGATTTTGAATTATTTTCAACATATTTTGCAACTTCAATATCTTCTTTTCCACCTATAAGGACGATAGGTTTTTGAATCTTATCTATTATTTCAACTATTTTCTTAGCTGGACATTTTTTTGTATAATATGTCCCTCCTATTGCAAACACATAGTAATTCAGATATTTACTCGCAAAGTCATTACAAAAATCAGGTAATATTATATCTTGTGGAATAAAAAAATCTAATCCTTGCCCATCATCAATAATTCCAATTTTTGAAACAGTTTTCAAATATCTTTCGCTTATATGAATATTTGGCATGAAATTTTTCTTAAGTCTAACAGTCAAAAACTTCCTTATATTCAGTTTATTAAAAGAGTGTGCTGGCTTTTTCAATATAGATTTGAGCATAAGAGAACGGGTATTCTTATGTAAATCTATAATTAAATCAAATTTTTCCTCTTTTAGCTCTTGAACTACTTCTGTTACACTCTCATGAAAAGTATAAAGTTTGTCAATATAAGGATTAAATTCTAATAAAGTTTTATACTTTTCCTTAGTGATATAATGGATTTCAAATTCTGGTTTTTGTTTTTTTATGCAACGAATGACGGGTGTAGTTAAAACTATATCTCCAATAGAGCTAAAACGAATAATTAGAATTTTCATTTTACACTTTCATATTAAACTACGCAATAAGTGCTAAACATTCAGTATTTACTCATTTAATCATGCTTTTTTCAAATTCCAAAAAGCACAAATTATTATTGCGTTATTTTAGTCGCATTTAGAAAAGCCACAGCTAATACATGTAACACAGCCATCTCTATATGCCAAACCTTCGGAATCTCCACATGATGAACATTTTTTTCCTTCTATTAGTGTTCCATCAGGTATAAATTGCTTCAATGCTCTGGATACACCATTCTTCCAAGTATTAATTATATCCTCGTCAAATTGAAGGTCGCTAACTAATTCAACAACATAATGTAAAGGCATGCCATGTCTTAAAATTCCAGAAATTAGCTTAGCATAATTCCAATAGTTTTTATCAAACATTCTTGACAATCCCTGCATTATGTGTCTATATCCTTGCTTATCTTCATATTCAAAGTCGTATCTGGCATTATCTTCTGAATTATCTTTATGTCTAACAACCCAACCTTCTTTTATTCTTTTATGTAATAAAAAGTCTTCGTCTTTACCTGTAAATATCTCATACGGTCTATTTTCAAGCACTCCGACTACAGCAACCCAATCTTCATCATTATTCTTAAATCTTATTACTTTCGCTTGCAATTCTTTAGGTCTTTCAGGAGCATGTGTTTCTTTGATTGCATTGGTAGTTTCTTCATTTTTTTGCTCGGCTACAAGAATACCGGAGCGAGATCCATCTCTATAAACTGTAATGCCCTTACATCCGCTTTGCCAAGCAGTTTGATAAACAGTAGCAACCAAGTTCTCGTCAACATTCGCAGGCAAATTAACAGTAACACTAATTGAATGATCAACCCATTTTTGAACAGCACCCTGCATTTTAACTTTCTTCACCCAATCAACATCATTGCTTGTTGCACCATAATAAGGTGATTTTTTAACTATTTTTTCTAATTCTGCATCTGACATTCCTTCTAATTGTCTTTTAGAATATTCTTGTTTTTCTGCCCAAGTAATAAATTTATGGTGGAATACTTTGTACTCTTCCCAAGCATCGCCAAGTTCATCTACAAAGCTAATTTTCACATTAACATCATTAGGATTTACCTTTTTCCTTCTTTTATATGTAACTAAAAACACTGGCTCAATTCCTGAAGTTGTCTGCGTGCAAATACTAACGCTTCCTGTGGGGGCAACAGTTAATAAGGCAATGTTTCTTCTGCCATGCTTTTCCATTGCGTCTTTCAAATCACTATCTTCAATAAACAATCTTTGAAGAAATGGATTTTTTATTTCTTTATCCCAATTATATATCGGAAAGGCGCCTCTATCTTTTGCCAATAATACTGATGCTCTATATGTTTCAATGGCAAGTAATTTATGAACTTCTTCGCAAAATTTTATAGCATTATCTGAACCATACTTAATTCCTAATGCTGCAAGCATATCTCCTTCGGCTGTAATCCCGATACCTGTTCTTCTTCCTTGAATTGCTTTTTCTTTTATTTTCTCCCAAAGATACAGTTCTGTAGATTTAATATCTATTGGTTCGGGGTCGTTATTTATTTTTTCAATAATTTGATTAATTTTTTCTAATTCAAGGTCAATGATATCGTCCATTATTCTTTGGGCATAATGCACATGTTCAACGAACAGCATAGAGTCAAAACTTGCATTTTCGGTAAATGGCTCATTCACATAGCTATACAGATTGATAGCTAACAATCTGCAACTATCGTAAGGGCATAGTGGAATTTCGCCACAAGGATTTGTTGAAACAGTTTTGAAGCCTTTGTCAGCATAACAATCTGGAAGTGATTCTTTTTGAATTGTATCCCAGAATAAAATTCCGGGTTCAGCAGATGCCCAAGCGTTGTGTACTATTTTATTCCATAATTTTCTAGCATCAATTTTCTTTGTAAAACTTGGTTTTTCTGAATCAATCGGATATTGTTGTGTATATGGTTTATCCTCAAGCACGCATTGCATGAACTCATCATCAATTTTCACAGAAATATTAGCTCCTGTAACTTTCCCTGCAGTCATTTTTGCATCTATAAAATCCTCTACATCGGGATGTTTTATATTTATGGATAACATTAAAGCGCCTCTTCTGCCATCTTGAGCAACTTCTCTGGTTGAGTTTGAATATCTCTCCATAAAAGGCACTATTCCGGTTGAAGTTAAAGCACTATTATTAACAGGACTTCCTTTTGGGCGTATTTTTGACAAATCGTGCCCAACACCACCTCTCCTTTTCATCAATTGCACCTGCTCTTCGTCAACTTTCATAATACCGCCATAAGAATCTGAATTGTCATAGCCAATAACAAAACAATTTGATAATGATACTATTTGAAATTCATTTCCAATTCCAGACATTGGACCACCTTGAGGCACTAAATAAGTGAAGTTTTTCAATAAATTATAAATAGTATCTTCTGAAATAGGATTTTTGTATTTTTGTTCAATTCTATGCAATTCTTTTGTCAAACGCTTGTGCATTTGATCTGGATTATTTTCATAAATGTTTCCATTTGAATCTTTTAGTGCATATTTATTAATCCAAACTGATGCTGCAAGTTCATCTCCTTTAAAATATTTTATTGATTCTTTTTTTGCTTCTTCGTAAGTGTAAACTTTCATGTTTTTTTTCTCTTTTGTTTTTTTAGACGATTCTTTTAATGCTTCAAACTCGGTTATTTCCTCCTCTACTTGGGGTAAAGCAATTCCGTTTGGTCGTTCGTAATTAATTTCAACATTTTCAAACAACCCAAAGTTAAGTTCATTTTTTTGTGTCTTTTTTTTGCTAGCATTTAAACTTTCGCTCATTTTTTTCTCCTTACTTTTTTTTAAACTATTCATTTTTAAACTAATAACGCACTTGAAATCTTGCCGAATTGGATTTGTAAAAATAGAAAATTAAAAAGAGATTAATGGTAAAAGTTATTAACAATCTTTGATAGTTTTCCACTAAACTGCTAATGGTCTGAATATAAAGCAACAAGAGCTATTTATCTCTCCCACAAGAACTTATGCGAAAAAAAAATTGAATTATCTGTCATTTTTAGCTTGTATAATTCTATCTGCCAAAGGCTTACACTAAAAAGTCTCACAAAAGGAAATTTTTTTACAAACCTCTTTCTTGCTTCGTTATATTCATCTCCTTCAAGTTTTTTTACTTTTCCTTGCAGTTGCACTCCTTTAATTTTCACTATTTCTTTTTGATTATTTGATATAGTTCCTGCTACATTATTATTTTGAAGAAATGCTTGTCCGTGTATAGTTTTGGTATCGGTAATAATAATTAGTCCATTTTCTTCGGGCACAAAGACATAAAAGCAATTAGCAGCCCAAGCGTTACCATTATAGATTACAGATAAGGACAAAACATGACTTTCCTTGATAAACATGCTGATTTGCTCTGGTATTGGGTTCATATCTCAGATTGCTCCTTTGTTTGAATTAAAGTACGAATTACAAGCGAAGCACAAAAACAAGCAAACACAGTCGGCATATATGAGATAGTTCCTACTGTAGATCTTTTATTTAATTCTCCCTCTGACAAATGTACAAATTCTCTTGGCACTTGCTCTGTTGAATATACTGCTTTAAAACCTGAATACACTCCTAATTTGTGAAGTTTTTTTCGAATATACATTGCCAATTTGCAAGTATTTGTTTCGGATATATCTGAAATAGTAACTAATTCGGGATTGAATTTACCTCCAGCGCCCATAGATGAAACTATCGGAAGATTTCTGTTTAAAGCATGATAGATAAGATATACTTTTGGAGATAATGTGTCAATTGCATCTACAACATAATCGTATCCGACATCTAAAATCTCAATCATTCGTTCATCTTTGATATATTCTGGAATAGAAATAATTTCCATCGTAGGAGAAATATCATGCAATCTTTGTTCCCAAGCCTCAATTTTTAATTTTCCTTCAGTACTTTTCAGTGCAATTATTTGCCTATTTCTATTTGTGTGATGAATTGTATCTCCATCAACTATTGTTAGCTTTCCGATGCCTGCCCTTGCTAACATTTCGGCAACAACACCACCAACGCCACCCATTCCAACAACTAAAACATGAGCTTTATGTAGCTTTTCGGCCTGATTTTCATCTATCATCATATACATGCGTGATAACCACTTTGTTTCATCTTTCATTGCTTTAAACTTTTTTTCACACCAAATTCGCATTCCACTTAGCGAAACACTTTGTTACATTTTTCCAAATTTGTTCAATTACAACACTTTCGTTTACATTATAATGTAAAGCAGCTTTCTTATACAAAGATGCAATTAAAATATCAGATTCATCAGTTTCAAAAAACAATTGATTAAGCGGTATTGTTTCTATCAACTTTTGCGAATGTGATAGCAATAATGTTTTGCCAAACGACATATATATCCCTTTTTCAAGTAATTGAGTTGCTAATTTTAAACTGCCATTAAATCCATGAACTATCCATGCTTGCTTAGGCTTATATAGCTTGTGCAAATAAAATAACTCATGAAATGCACGAACACAATGAATGATTAATGGAAGTTCTAATGCTTCTGATAGCTCTATTTGCTTTGAAAAGAAATGAATTTGCTTTTGCTCATCAATAATTTTTTTAAAAAAATCTAAACCACACTCTCCTATACCAACACAATATTTATTGTTTAACAAAACTTTCAACTCTTGTATTAGTTCTTCTTCTTCTGCAATTAATTCAATATCCCAAGGATGAATTCCTATAGTATGAACTGTATTAAAATTTGCATGTAAAACTGGAAATCTATAATTTACAAACTCAACAACTTTCTTATTATCTTTTTTTTGAGAATGTGTATGAATATCAATATAAAACACAAATATTACTTCCTATACAAAATATAATTTTATCATTCACCAAGCCAAATAGTTAATTAGTTTTCAATTTTAGCAGTTTTCTTTTCTCAATATATTTGCTAACCTTAGGATGATAATATAATATATAAACAAGCCACAGTATTACCACTATCACATAAACTACATTATTATAAAACGAATGTGCGTTCATGGGACCGTCATAAACTTTGAGATGCTTTCCCATGTAGATATATAGCAACATTACTCTAATGACATTGAGAAAATTAATAAATATTAAACCGAAAACAATATAGATAAGTTTAGGAATAACTCTGCCCACCATCAATATTATTATAAAAGTAAAAACATGGAAAACTTGCAAACCGACACAGCCTTTACCCACATTAACAAAATGAGTGCTTGTAACAATTCTCGTATTTATAACTGTTGCATCATAACCAAACAAGTTTAATAAAAAAGCAGCAACACGATTAATATAATGAGCAACATAAAAGAATATACTTTGCTTGAACTCATAGTCGTAAGCATACTTTACATAAAAAATCCACCATACTGCAATTAGTATAAGCCAAATTGTAAAAGTTGAATTATGTAAAAATTTATAAACTTCATCTTTCGTTCTATTTTTATGTATTTCTATTGCTTTCCAAATAAGGTACATGATTAGTAAAATAGTAATTATTGTTTCGTTAATAAAGTTATAATAAAATAGTAAATATTTATCTCCCAACAATCTGTAATTCAACAAAACTGCACTTGTCAATACAAACAAAAAGTATGAGCCTAAAATCAACCATAATCTTTTAGATAACTTTCTTTCATACATATAAAACAATACTATAGCTACAAAATAATAACGCAAGCCAAACATTCCTGAAGAAAAATAAGAAGTAGTGTAGTCATTTACTAAAATGGTATTAGTAGCAAAATCTACACTTATATGGTTTCCCGAAAAAAGCATAATAAGATCGGTAAACTTAATCACCACAAATGAAATAACTGATGACAAGTGTTGTAGCAATGAAGCATCCATAAGTCTAAACAACATTTCGCCAATAGCAAAAATTCCGACTATAATGGTTAAAACTTTTACTTTTTTGAATAATTCTTGAGGAATAGACTTAGATACTAAGTCAGATAAATTTATTTTTTTTAATGCGTTGAAAGAAAATTTGCTCATATAAAAATTATTTTATTGTTTGAAGAACATCAATGAGGAGAATATTAATTACATAAAAAAGTATTACTCCGCCAATAGCTAAAAGTAAAGCTTTGTAATTAAACACATTAGTAGTTTCGTTTTTCAATAAATTTATAGGTTTATTATCCCTATACACTCTAAGATAAGGAACAAACACAGTTATAATTAATATAAGTGCCTCTGTTAGCTCATAAATTCGCAAATGATAAAAGTGTATAAAAATCAGCACATAAGTTGCTACAATCACAGGCACAACAGCTATAAATGTATATAATTCCATTCTTTGTCGTCTTGTTCTAACTAATTCTAAAGAAATTGAAAATCGTAAAAACTTTCTATGAAAGAAATAGCCAACAACTAATAAGCCTACAGAAGCAATAAAAACTATCATATACAAAGCAGGCTGCGGAAGAAACATATAAACTACTGTCCAATAAAAATCTCTTCTCAGCATTATATCTTTAGCAATAGTGCCAAGAGTAAGAACCACAGAAACAACATACAGCCACAAAAACCAAAGTTTTGTAAGTCCTCTCATATATTTAAACTTATTAAAAGAATACAAGCTACCAACTATCATTAAAGAAGATGTTATAACTCCAATACTATATGTAACCATAATTCTTTTTATTGTCCAAAATGTAGGATCTTTCGTTACGCAGTTTACATCAAAATTGGCTATTTCAATCTCACCTCCGAAATAGTTAATTGTCAAATATCTTACAAGTCCTATAACAAACTTTGCGAAAATAAATGCTGAAATTAAACATAAGGTAGAATTAGCTACCATTATGAATTCATTCCCGTATTTATTGCTGTATAAATTCTTTCCCATGTAATTAATTATTGAGATTAATTAGCACTTTTGTTTCACAAACAAAGGCAAAATTAAAACAAAATTTTTAATCTGATAACAATTAAACTGTGTAAATTATTCTAATTTTTCAAAAATACAATTTAATATACCTCTAATTTGTCCATCTAACATATAAAAATATACATACAAACTATTGTGAATTTATATCAAACTTGCTTTTTTTAATTTAATTCAAAAAAGTATTTTCATATTTTTGCAAAATGAAACCTTACTCCATTCTTATAGTTTTATTTTTTATTTTATTAAAAAATACTTTCTCTCAAGAAAATCAATCCTATTTTTATTTCTATGAAAGTATAAATGACAGTATAGATATTTCAAATAACTTTTACGATTATAGCGATTCTCTGCTATATATTTTCAATGATACTACTTTTTTTTGCGAATGGGATACCAACAAAGTTCATTATAAAGGCATGAATTGGAATGAATTTGGTGATTCTATCGTTTTGCCCCTTTTGATAAGTCAAAATCAAAAATATGCACATCCCTTTGAAGATATAGTTACTTCAAAATATGGAAGACGAAGAAATAGATTTCATTACGGAATAGATGTAAATCTAAATGTTGGTGATAGCGTACGAAATTCTTTTGACGGCTTTGTCAGATACACCGGCTATAATGGCGGATATGGCAATGTTGTTGTTGTTAGGCACTTAAATGGGCTTGAAACTGTATATGCTCATCTTAGCAAAATATTAGTAGAAACAGGTAAGTTTATTCAAGCTGGCGAATATGTTGGTTTAGGCGGTAGAACAGGACGATCAACTGGGGCACATTTACATTTCGAAGTTAGATTTTTAGGTGTAGCAATAAACCCGCAACATATTATTGACTTTAAAGAATACACTTTAATTTCAGACACCTTAATTTTGCTAAAAAAGAGTTTCTCTACTGCCCCAAATGTACCACCTAATATTTCAGTTGCCAAAATTGGAAGTGATGGACAAGCTCAAGAAATGGAAAATCCGGTATATCATACTATAAGAAAAGGTGAAACTCTCGGTCATATAGCCACACGATATAAAACAACTGTTGCAAAACTTTGCCAACTCAATGGAATTAGTCGGAATGCCATAATCAGAGAAGGTCGCAAACTTAGAGTTAGATAAAACATATTCATAAAAAAACTATTTTTTCAGTATGACTACTCTCTTTTTAAATTCTCATTTTACTGCTTTTCAATATATTAGTTTATATGGAGGAGTCTTATTAATGATATTTGCTGTCATAGCATGGCACGGATTACAAAAACATAAAATTGGTTTAATCTTATTAGTTATTTCAGCAATAATATTGCGTTTTAGCTTTATTCAATTTGATAGTTTTTTGCATATATGGGACGAAAGATTTCATGCTCTTGTGGCACGCAATTTAATAGATAATCCATTAAAACCCACTCTTTACCAAAATCCACTTCTACCCTACAATCCTGATGTTTGGATAACAAATCACATTTGGCTACATAAGCCTCCCTTATTTTTGTGGCAAATAGCCTTAAGCATTAAGTTATTCGGAATTAATGAGTTTGCAATACGATTTCCATCAGCTTTAATGTCTATATTGATGTTATTCTTTTTGTGGCAAATTGGTAAAATTACTTTAAACAAACATATTGCATTTTATGCACTATTACTTTATATCCCAAGTTCATATTTTCTCGAATTAACGACAGGTTTTTTCCCAACAGATCATAATGATATTGCTTTTATTTTTTATGTAACTACATCAATATGGGGCTGGGTAAGATATAATCAGAACAAGCAAATGCGTTTTGTGATATTAACAGGAATTTTTTCTGGACTTGCTGTTTTAACAAAGTGGCTGCCCGGAATCATAGTGTATTCGGCTTGGGGAAGTTCAATTTTGTTATCTTATGACTTAAGAACAAAATCAAAAAGCTACATACATATTGGGATTAGCATTTTAACAGCACTTATTGTTTTTATACCATGGCAAATATATACCTATTTTCAATTTCCTTCTGAATTTGCCTACACTTCCGCAAAAAAAGCCGAACACTTTTTTGAAGTTATCGAAGGACATGACGGAACAATTTGGTATCACTTAAATATTTTAAACACAATATATGCTAAAGGAATAAAATTTCTGTTAATTCCCGCATTAATTCTACTTTATAGAAAACTACGTAAAAAAGAATATAAAGTTGGATTCTTAACACTTTTTCTGATAGTATTTATTTTCTACAGTCTTGCAGCAACCAAAATGCCCGCATTTACCCTTATAGCATCATCAATTGTGTTTTTGGCAATAGGAACACTTATATACGAAATCTTTTTTTTATTTAAACTTAGATATTATCGTTTCAAGCTATATGGGCGTATTTCTGCTATTGCCTTATTAACAGTTTGTATTTTTTGGTTTCTAAATATTAAGAACATTCAAAAATATCATACAGACTGGGAAATGGCTTATGCGGAATACAGAAACGAACAAACACAACAAGCCAATACACACAAAGCAATTGCAGAATTAAACTTGCCAAAAAACACAGTAATTATTAACTGTCATCAATATGAAGCCGTAATGTGTATGTTCTATACCGGACTTACTGCTTATGATTTCATTCCACAAACTATTGACACATTAATTCAAAAAAAATTGCCAATACTTGTACTTAATTCCGCTGATATTCCCCAAAAATTAACATCATACCCATATTGTACGATTTATGACAATATAAAACAACCCTAGCTTCTGTTAATTTTCCTTGCTCCTTATCATAAAAACATATAACTTTGTATTTTTATATCAAATTTCAAATCAAATGAAATCATATTTTTTTGCCCTTTGCTTATTAATAATTTCTGTCATCAATCCAATAAAAGCTCAAGATAAAGACATAATGCCTTTTTTTTCTTATGCTACTTTTTACTCACCCGAACAAGGTTCGTACATTGAAACATATCTTTCTATTTTAGGTAAAAGTGTTTATTTTACAAATACTACAGACAACAAATATCAAGCACAAATTGAACTTACTTATTTGATAAAAAAAGAAGAAAATATTGTTGATTTCAAAAAAATCATTCTAAATAGTCCTGAAGTTACAGACACTACAAATATCAATTTTGCTTTAGTTGACTTGCAAAGATTTGCACTAGAAAACGGAGTTTACGGAATTGAATTAAAACTAGCAGATATACACTCTCCCTACGAAGCATATATAATTGAAGAATCATTTTCATTAGAATATACTGCTGATTCTGTTGCTATATCAGGTTTACAACTTATTGAAAGTTTTTCAAAAACTACAGAAACAGGACTTTTAAGCAAATCAGGCTACGACCTCATTCCTCTGCCTATCAATTTCTATCCCCAAAGTGTTAATTCACTAATATTTTATGTTGAAATATACAATACTCAATTGTTTGGCGAAAATGAGGCTTATTTAATCAAGTCGTACATCGAACAATATGAAACCAAGCAAGTGGCAGTCAATTTGCAACACTTCAAACGCGATCGAACTAAAGACGTTACAATATATATGCACGAATTCAATATTGAAAGTTTGCGTTCGGGTAATTATTTTCTTGTTGTTGAAGTTAGGGATAAAAACAATGAATTAATCACTATAAATAAATTATTCTTCCAAAGAAGCAATCAAGTTGCTGATACCTACTACACACTGTCTGAAATTCCGGAGCATTCGTTTGTGAGCAACTATCAATCAAAAGTGATTTTAGCTGAGCATATTCGCTCTCTACTTCCAATTGCATCAGAACTTGAAAGAAGCTTCATTGACAAAGATGATATACTTTTAGAAGGTTTGGAAACTTTGGAACGCTTTTTTTATACATTTTGGAGCGAAAGAGATGCTGATCCTGAAAAAGCGTGGAAAAAATATGAGTTAGAAGTGCTAAAAGTTCAAAATTCATTTGCTACGCTTATCAAAAAAGGTTATGAAACCGATCGCGGAAGGGTGTATTTGCAATATGGACCACCCAATAGCATTTCAAAACAAGAACACGAACCAAATGCTTATCCGTATGAAATATGGCATTATTACTCACTAAATAATCAAAAGAACAGGAAATTTGTTTTTTACAATAGAGATTTAGTAACTAACGACTACGAACTATTACATTCTGATGCTATCGGAGAATTACAAAACCTACAATGGCAAGTAAAACTTCATCAACGCACATTTACGACTAATGATCCCGATTTGCAAAGAAGCGATTGGGGTTGGGGCAGTCGTGTTAATGATTACTGGGACAATCCTAGATAAAAGCATGATTGAGCAAATAAAAAGCTAAATTCACTAACATATCTATATTAAATTTTTGTAAATTTGCAAATCGTTTTTGCTGTCGCTGTTGAATTGAAAAATTCAAGAGAGGAAAGTCCGGACAACATAGAGCATCACACTTCCTAACGGGAAGATGACATTAGAAACTGTCAATGGAAAGTGCCACAGAAACTATACCGTCCGCTTAGTGTGGATAAGGGTGAAAACGCGAGGTAAGAGCTCACGCTATACATGGGTAACTATGTGTAGGGGCAAACCCTGTGAGTTGAAAGACCAAATATACCGACTAATAAGAATTGCTCGTTCTTCGTCGGGGGGTAGGTTGATTGAGTATATTGGCAACAATATACCTAGATAAATGACAGCAACCTTAGGGTAACAGAATCCGGCTTACAAAACGATGTTTCTCCATCGGCAAAAGTTAATAGCTCTTGCCGATGTGCTTTTATAATACTATGAACGACTTTCTATAAGAACTTCAAGAATCCTGACTTCGACATAAAATTCCTCAACATTTCTTAACACATAGACAATCAACGCTTTACAAAAATATATG
>CAZKDV010000032.1:0-22686 GCA_964551645.1 uncultured Bacteroidales bacterium
TATAGCTACTCTATCATAATCCTTAAATGCTTTAACTGCTGTTTCTTGGTCGTCAAGAAAATGTAGAGCAATGAAGTTATAGTCCATTATTTCACCTATGCTTTGTTGTGGTGATGCAAGTATGAGTTCTTTGATTTTAATACTGCCAATCAATTTCCAATCTTGGTCTATAACATATATTTCATTGAGTGTTTCGGTATTTTTTCCGTATTTCCTAATATACTCAAAGGTGCGTTCAACAGTATCCGTAGGTTTGACAGCAATATATTCTGGTGTCATAAGACGACCGATACTTTCTTCAGGATAGCCAAGTAGTTGGATAGTAATTTGCCTTTCTTCTGGTGTCAGCAATTGAATTAAGCGTTGTGAAATTTTGCCAGGTAATTCCTCAAAGAATGCAGTTCTATCATCAGGCTCAATGTCATTGATAAGATTGGTGAGTTTTCGAGTGTTTTTGGCTAGTCCTTCAACTATTTGTTCTTGTTTTGAGAAAGAAAGAAGTTGAAACACTTCCTTAGAGAGTTGTCTGTTTAGAAGTCTAAATAAAAGTATTTCCTCATCATCGTCTAATTCTTCTATTAGTTCTGTTATCTGGACTGCTCCTAAATCGTTCAGGTAGTTTTTTAATATTTTCCATTCTCTATCTTCAATAAGCTCACGAATGTTATCAGTGATTTTAAGCATGTTTGACCTCCTTGTTTTTAGAATCTGTGAAGAGAATACTAGCCCCTAACAGAGAATTATATAAAATGTTCAACTATGATACGAGTATTTGCATCTTCTAATTGATTTTAAGTTTTAAGATTGCAAAATTAACCCATTCTTTTAATTTATATCAATTAGCTGTGAGATTTTTTTGAAAAATGTTTATAGAAGCCGAGTTATTTGTTCTGTTTTCTTACATCTATGACATAATTGAAAAGAAAGATATTGAACAGACAGAAATGTTTAAATGCAGGCAGTATGTGTATTAATTAGATATATATTTCTTGTATTATTAAATATATCATGTAAATTATATAAGCAACGAATAAAATAGCAGCTTCCCAGCGTTCAAGCCTATTACTTTTTCCCATACGCAATGTTAAGTAGAGAAATAGTGTTCCAAAAATTAAAAATAATATATCAAAATTAAAACTTTTAATAACATTAATAGGTGTTATTAAACTACTAACTGATAAAATTGCAAGTATGTTGAATATGTTTGAACCAACAATATTTCCTACGGCTATATCTATGTTTTTTTTCATAGTTGCAACAACTGATGTAACA
Source organism: uncultured Bacteroidales bacterium (assembly GCA_964551645.1). Lineage (GTDB taxonomy): Bacteria > Bacteroidota > Bacteroidia > Bacteroidales > DTU049 > CAZKDV01. The sequence goes on from CAZKDV010000032.1 coordinate 1,273, forward strand.
AGTTCGGGCAATGAAGTTCCAATAGCTACGATTGTAAGTCCGATGATTTTTTCACTTACTCCTAATTTGTGGGCAATGATAATGCTGTGATCAACAACAAGTTTGCCTCCTACTATTAAGCCAATGATTCCGATTGTTATTAATCCCCATATCACTAATGTGGATTTTGTTTGATAAAGAACATTAGTCTGTATTTCAGTTTTACTTTCTTTAAATACATGAAATAGAAATATTCCAAAAAACACTAAAAGTATAAATCCTTCAAATCTGCACAGAGATTTTTCTCCGTTAAAACTAACATAGTTTAAAAAAAGAAATAATAGTAATGTTGCTAATATCGAAAATGGTATTTCTTTTTTTGCAGTTGAGGAACAGATATTTAGTGGAATTATTAAACCGCATAAGCCTAATATAAAAAATAAATTCAAGTTATTACTTCCAATAACATTGCCAAGAGCGATATCTGAACTTCCTTTAATTGAGGCAATAATGTTTACGATTAACTCTGGAGCAGATGTTCCTAATGCCACAATAGTTAATCCAATTGCTAAATCTGAAACATTATATTTTTTTGCTAATGCAGATGCTCCATTTACAAGCCAATTAGCTCCAAGTATTAAAGCAACAAATCCAACTAAAATTAATAAGAGTTCAATAATCATATTGTAAGCATAGTGTAAGAATTAAAAAGTGGCATTAATTGAGTGTTGCTTTATTTGTGTGCAAATGTACAACTTTAATTTAGCTCTATATAGTTTTTTTACTTTATTCCTATTTGAATTATAAAAAAATAATGTTAAGTGTTTTTCCATAGTCAAAAAGTGTAAAAGTTTTTAACTTTGAAAAAAATATTTATTAAATGCAGTCAGTTGAAAATCAGGAACAGAAATTAATTAAAAATAAATACCGCTTAATTCTTAAATCATGTCCAAAAACAACCACCAAAGAGGATAAAAAAGAAATAAGAAAGGCATTTAATTTTGCATTGGAAGCACACAAAGACATGAAGAGAAAAAGCGGAGAAGCTTATGTTTTGCATCCGATTGAGGTTGCTATAATTACTTTAAGAGAAATAGGTTTGGGTGCTACTTCTGTTATCTGTGCACTATTGCATGATGTTGTTGAAGATACTGATTATACTATTGATGATATTAAGAGCTTGTTTGGAGAAAAAGTAGCAAAAATTGTTTATGGCTTGACAAAAATTTCAGGGATTTTCAAAAATCCAGACGCTAATCAGTCCATACAAGCTGAAAATTTTCGAAAAGTCTTGCTTACTCTTTCTGATGATATGAGGGTAATTTTAATAAAATTAGCTGATAGATTGCATAATATGAGGACGCTGGATTCGCTTCCTAAACATAAACAACTCAGGATTGCGTCCGAAACTTCATATTTTTATGCTCCTTTAGCACATCGCTTAGGATTTTATAGCATCAAAAGTGAGATGGAAGATATAGTGTTAAAACATATTAATCCTGAAATCTATAATTCAATTTCGCGAAAATTAGCAGATAGCGAAATACAGCGTAAAAGGTTTATTAATTCTTTTACATTGCCTATCAAACAATCATTAACAAGAAATGGTTTAAATTATCAAATTTATGGAAGACTTAAGTCAATGAGTTCGATATGGAATAAAATGCAAAAAAAACAAATTGCTTTTGAAGAGATTTACGATATTTTTGCTATAAGAATTATTATTCAATCTGATGTTGAGCATGAGCATTTAGAGTGCATGAAAGCGGCTGGTATTGTTGAAGGCTTGTATAGAAGAAATCCAGAAAGATACAGAAATTGGTTGTCAATGCCGAAGTCAAATGGCTATGAGGCATTGCATACAACTGTTATGAGCAAAGAAGGAAAATGGGTTGAAGTGCAGATTAGAAGCCAAAGAATGGATGATATTGCCGAAAAGGGATTTGCTGCTCATTGGAAATATAAGAATATATACACCAATATAGAATATGAGTCTAATATTGATAAGTGGTTGAATAAAATTAGAGATTCTATTCAAAATAGTAAATCAGATGCACTCAATTTTATTCAAGATTTTAAAAATGATTATTTATCCGATGAAATATTTATATTTACCCCTAAGGGAGATATGAAGCAGATTTCTTCTTCGCTTACAGCTTTAGATTTTGCATATTCTATTCATACAAAGGTAGGCGACCAAGCGATTGGAGCAAAAATAAATCATAAACTTGCACCATTAGATAGTACATTGAAAAATGGAGATCAAGTAGAAATAATTACTTCTGAAAACCAGAAGCCTCGAAAGGAATGGTTAGATTTTGCTGTTTCATCAAGGGCTATTTCGCACATTGAAATATCATTGCGTAATCAAAGAAAGGAATACTTAGAGGAAGGCAAAGAAGTTCTTAAAAATATGTTTGAGCAATTAGGTTATGTGTTTTCAGATAGCCTGATAGACAAACTTAGACACCATTTGCAGTACGATAGTCGTGATGATTTGCTTATTGACGCTGCTCAAAATAAAATTTTAATTAGTTCACTAAAAGTTGCCCTTAGAGATAGATTGAACTGGAAGGAATTTATTACTTTTATTCCAAAATTTATTAGTTCATTATATGAAAGCTCTGAGGCTGATCCTGAGATTATTGAACAATCTAAAGATTTTGAGTTAGGTAATAATAATTCATTTGAAAAAAGCATGAAAAACATTGTTCCTGCTAATTGTTGCAATCCAATTCAGGGGGACGATATAATTGGTTTTAAACAGTATAATGAAATAGTAATTCATAGACCAAATTGCAAAAATGCAATCAGAATGTCATCAACTTTTGGTCATAAAATAGTAAAGATAGAATGGAAGGATACAAATATTTTTTCTTTTCAAACTATTATTAAAATTGAAGGAACTGATAAAATTGGAATTATTAGAGATGTTAGTAGGATTTTGTCCGAAGAGATGAATATTAACATTAAATCATTTCATTTGGAAAGCAAAAAAGATATATTTGAAGGTCGAATTACCGTTTTTATTACCGATACTGTAAGTTTGAAAAATTTGATAAAAAAAATAAAAAAAATAGAAGGAGTCAAAAAAGTATCAAGAGTGTTTCAAACAGATGAAAATATTCAATAATTCAAACACTTTTGCGATGCCTAATTGCTTGCTTAATAAATTTTAAATTATTATTACTAACTTAGCAAAAAAAATAATATGCTAAAAGTTTATGATGCAGAAAGAAACGAAGGTTATGAAAAAGTAAAAAATATTTTTACTGAATACCTTGAAAAAACCAAACATAGAAAAACACCCGAAAGATATAATATTTTAAAAGAAATATATAATTATCAAGGGCATTTTGATGTTGATAGCTTGTATTTAGTTATGAAAAATAATAAATACAGAGTGAGTAGGGCAACCATTTATAATACCATCGAATTGCTTATTGATAGCAAATTACTTGCAAGGCATCAATTTGGAGAAAAATTTGCAGTTTATGAACAAACATTTGAAGTGAAACATCACGACCATTTTATTTGTATGGAATGTAATGATATTATTGAATTTACTGATACAAGACTTGTTGATATTGAAAAAGATATTGCGAATAAGCTAAAAGTAACTCCAATTAGACATAGTTACTATGTTTACGGAATATGTAATAATTGTAATACATCGAAAAAGAAATGAGCATAGACATAATTTTAGGTTTGCAGTGGGGAGATGAAGGCAAGGGTAAAATTGTTGACTTGTTTTCGCCAAAGTATAAAATAGTTAGTCGCTTTCAAGGAGGTCCTAATGCTGGACACACAATAATTTTTGGAGATACAAAAATTGTACTTCATACTGTACCTTCTGGTATTACATCGGAAAAAACTACTAATATTATAGGAAATGGTGTAATAGTTGACCCAAATATTTTTAGAAAAGAAATTAAGCAATTAGAAAATTTGGGGTTTAATCCTCAAAATAACTTATTAATTTCTAAAAAAGCACATCTTATTTTGCCTTCGCATAGGTTGTTAGACTTTTTTTATGAAAAAGACTTAGGGGCAAAAAAAATTGGTTCGACTCTTAAAGGTATTGGTCCCACTTATACTGACAAAACTGCCCGAAAAGGTATTAGGGTTGGAGATATTAAACAAGATAACTTTAAAGAGAAATTTGATTTTTTGGAGCAAAGCCATTTTAAAACCATTCAAGGCTTGGGATATAGTCCCGAAGAAGCATTAATTGACAATATGCAATATTCTGAATATAAAGAACTATGGTTTGATGCAATTGAAAGTTTATCAGATTTTACTTTTATTGATTCCGAAATTTTTCTTAATAATGCCATTAAAGACGGTGTTTCAATTTTAGCTGAAGGTGCTCAAGGTACATTATTAGATGTCGAGTTTGGTTCATATCCGTTTGTTACTTCATCTAATACTACTGTTGGCGGTGTTTGTACAGGACTTGGAGTTCCTCCGTCTGCAATCAAAAATGTTTATGGCATTTTTAAAGCATATTGCACAAGAGTGGGAAGTGGAGCCTTTCCAACTGAAATTAGTGGCAGTATTGGAGAAACTATTCAAAAGGCAGGCAACGAATTTGGCTCAACCACAGGTCGGGCAAGAAGGTGTGGCTGGCTAGATTTACCCGCACTTAGGTATAGTATTATGATAAATGGAGTTACTGAACTAATAATGATGAAATCTGATGTTTTACAAGAACTTGATACAATTAATGTTTGTGATACTTATTCTATTAATCAAGAAATAAAAGAAATTTCAAATGTTGATTTTGAACACGAGATAAAGTGCAATTATTCAGAATTTCCTTCATGGAAAGAAGATATTACTAAAATTTCAAGATATAGCGATTTGCCAATTACTCTGAAGAATTATATTGATTACATTGAAAAGCAAGTTTCAATCCCAGTTGCTGTAGTTTCGACAGGGCCTGATAGAAATCAAACAATATTTAAATAAAACACATAGACTCATGAAAAAATTTGTCATAACAATTGCATTCTTAATTAGTGTTTTTAGTTTGACCTTTGCACAAAAACTAACAGAAGACGATTTGCCGCCCGGTTTATTGTATGAATTTCAAAATAGGTATCCCGGAGTTAAACATTCTGAGTGGGAGATGTCAAATGACCAATATATGGGGAAGTTTAATTTTATGGGTAATTCCGTTGTTTCATACTATGATATTTCTACTGCATGGCTGTTTTCTGAAACTAATATGACAATGACACAACTACCACGAATTACACAAAAGCATATTTCAAGTTCTTTGTCAGAGTATGAAGTGAAAAAAGTGCAATTGATTGAGCAGAGGAAAGATGAAAATTATTATCGCATTGAAACGAAAAAAGGAGATGAGTTTTTTTATTTAATATATGATAAAGTTGGTGTGTTTTCAAAAGTGGCAGATAGGTATGGTAATGCTATCATGTTAGAAACAGAAAAATCGTTTGAGGGTAGAAAGGAAGTATCAATTAAAGAAGTTCCTTCTCCAATTTCGTCATATATTTCTACAAAGTATGACGGTTTTAATGTTGGCAAATCATATTTTATTAACAATCAAGAATATGAGAATGTTTACTACATAACTTTAAATAAGTTAAATGATAAAAAAGAAGTTATACTTTTATTTGATTTTCGTGGTGAATTATTATCAGAGAATAATCCATATATTTCAGAAACCCAACAATATGGCAATATTGAAAAGAGTAGAAGGTCAGAGATTGATGAGCCTATAGATGAAGCCGATATTCCTCAAAACATAAAAGATGATTTCTCGAAAAAAGTTCGTAATCCAGAAATGGTTATTTGGAATAAAACTAACGAATCTTATTATGTGTCGTATATTGATGTGATGAAAATGCAACGAAATGTTCTTGAATATAATATGGAGGGCGAGTGGGTTAAAACTTCAACAGAATTAAGGCAAAAAGAGATAAATCAAAATATTGTAAAATATGTTAAAGACAATTATCCCGGCTTGAAAATTTATTCTGCTGCTAATGTTTCTGCCGCACCAAGAGAAAGATATGTGTTTGTTAAAATTTTTAATTCAAAGTGGCAAAATGATCCTATGGTTTATCATGAATTATATTTTTCTACAGCAGGAAAACTTGAAAAAGCAGTTTTGGCTGAATATATTGAAGGAACATCTAAAAGCAGTCAAAAAGTTAAGCAAAGAGAGCAAGATGATTCTTTTTTTAGCAATACCAAGCATGACAACATTTCTTTAAGGAAAGAATATACTTCTGTTTCTATTAGAGAATTGCCTACACAAATAACAAAGCATATTGGCGAAGAATACCCTACTTATGTAATTCAAGAATGTTTTCTAATTCCTAATGAAATTACAGAGATTCTTGAATATGTCGTTACTATCAGACTTGAGGGATATAGAACTCAAAAAAAGTTGAGGTATGACTACAAAGGAGAGTTTATTGAGAGCAAAGACTTTTAAAAGTATGTAATGCTATTAATACAATAAAGATTTTATCCTTTGCACAAAGTTTGTTCAAGCGTTATGATGACTTTTTTACAATATGCTAATCTGTATTTAAGGATTGCTGCTTCGCTAATTTTTGTTTTACTGATATCAACACATTTATTTGCACAAAAAGATACTGCTAAAGTAAATCTGATTTCGGCAGAAATACTCAAATATGATAAAGCTGTAAATTCGGAATATCAAATATTAGACGGAAATGTTGTTTTTGAATATAATGGTTCGTTATTGTATTCTAACAGAACTCATATTTACATAAATCGCGATTTTATTGAAAACTATGGCGAAGTTCATATCATAATTAATGACTCAACTCACATCTATGGCGATACTCTCACAATTGATGGAGAAATTGAATTGGCAGAAATATTTGGAAATGTAAAACTTGTAGATAATAATATTACACTTACAACAAATAAACTGTTTTATGATTTAAAAACCGATATTGCATATTATACTAATGATGCAGAAATAATCAATAATTCAAATACACTAAAAAGCAAAAAAGGCAGATATTATACTAATAATAACGATTTTCATTTTTATGATTCTGTTGTTTTTGTAAATGAAAGTATCAATATGAATAGCGATTCGTTATTGTATAATACAAACACAGAAATAACATATTTTTTTGGCAAGTCGAAAATTATTAGTGATGAAAACACATTAATTTGCGAATACGGACATTATGATACCAAAAATGATATTGGAAGATTTAGTGAAAATGTACAATTATTAAGCGGAAACCGAGTGTTAACAGCAGATAGTTTGTTTTATACAAAACTTGAAGGATATGCCGAAGCTTTTATGAATGTTCAGTTAAAAGATTCAGTAGATAAATATATTGTAAATGGAAATTATGGTAAGTATTTTGAAAGTGATAGCAGTTTTATTGTAACTGAAAAAGCATTGCTTAGAATGATTGAAAATAAAGATACTTTATATCTGCATGCTGACAGTTTGTTGATGTTTAATGATACCTTGCATTTGCAGCAGAAAGTTATTTTTGCTTATTATATGACCAGAATTTTTAGAAACGACTTTCAAGCAGTATGTGATTCTTTAGTGTATTTGCGAGAAGATTCTTTATTGTTTTTATACAATTCTCCAATAATGTGGTTAGATTCAACACAATTGCTTGCAGATACTATTAAGTTAGAATTGAAAAACGAGGAGTTGAAAACTATGTACCTATTTAGCAATTCTTTTGTTATTTCAAAGGAAAACACAGATGACTATCAGCAGATTAAGAGCAAAAATATGGATATTTATTTTTTCGAAAATAAAATTGATTATTTATGGGCAAATGATGATGTTGAAACTTTATATTATATTTTTGATAAGCAACAAAAGTTGATAGGTATAAACAATGCCAAATCCGACAAGGTTAAAATTGAATTTACGGACAACGAAGTTGATGATATAATTTTTTATAGAAGCCCGTCAGGAGTGATGAATCCCGAAGAGGAAATGAGCGACAAACAAAAAAAATTAGATAGTTTTCAGTGGTATGACGCAGTTAGACCAAAATTTCCTTTAGATGTTTTTAGAGTTGTTAAAATAAAATAGAGCAAGAATGGGTGCTTTTTTTGTTTAATTATAGCAATGAATGAGATTTTATAAAGTTCATTAGGCAAAAAATTGTAATTTTACACACAGAAAATTATTTATTAAAACATTATTATTATGAGTCAAGTTAAAAAGTATATTTCAGAGAACAGAGAACGCTTTATGCAAGAGTTGTTTGGATTGATGTCAATTCCGTCTATTAGTTCAAAAACGGAACATAAAGGTGATATGCAAAGAGCCGCAGAATATCTAAAAAAACAACTTCAAGCAATTGGAATGGATAGCGTTGAAATATGTCCGACTGATGGCAATCCTGTTGTTTTTTCCTCTAAAACAATTGATTCTTCCAAACCGACTGTTCTTGTGTACGGACATTATGATGTTATGCCTGCCGAGCCGCTTGATGAATGGAACTCGGAGCCATTTAAACCAGAAATTCGTGATGGACGAATCTGGGGCAGAGGTGCTGATGACGATAAAGGGCAGTCATTTATTCATGTTAAAGCAATAGAATATTTACTAAAAGCTCAAGAATTAAAATGTAATGTTAAATTTTTAATTGAAGGTGAAGAAGAAGTTGGTTCGCCAAATCTTGGAAAGTGGGCGTCAGAAAATAAAGATAAACTTAAAGCCGATATTATTTTGGTTTCAGATACAAGCATGTTGGGAATTGATGTTCCTTCAATAACGGTTGGATTGAGAGGTTTAACTTATGTGGAAGTATGCGTTACAGGACCTAATAGAGATTTACATTCTGGTTTGTTTGGCGGAGCAGTTGCTAATCCTATAAATATTTTAAATAAAATGATTGCTTCTTTACACGATGAAAACAATCGTATAACAATTCCGGGCTTTTATGACGATGTACTTGAATTAACAAAAGAAGAAAGAGAAGAATTAGGTAGAGCTCCGTTTTGTATCGAAGATTACAAAAAAGCATTAAATATTGATGAGGTTTGGGGAGAAAAAGGATATACTACTCTTGAACGCGTTGGAATTAGACCAACACTTGATGTAAACGGAATTTGGGGAGGTTATATCGGAGAAGGAGCTAAAACAGTATTACCTGCAAAAGCTTATGCAAAAATTTCAATGAGATTAGTTCCTCATCAAGATCATATTAAAATTGGTGAATTGTTTGCTAAACATTTTACTCAAATAGCACCTCCTTATGTGAAAGTTGATGTAAAAGTACTGCACGGAGGTCAAGGATATGTTTGTCCAACTGATATTCCTGAATATAAATCAGCAGAATTAGCATATACAGATGTGTTTGGTGTTAAGCCTGTGCCATACAGAAGTGGAGGCAGTATTCCTATTATTTCAACTTTGGAAGATATTCTCGGATTAAAATCAATCTTGATGGGCTTTGGTCTTGAGTCAGACGCAATACACGGACCAAACGAAAATTTCTCTATTGAGTGTTTTGAAAAGGGAATTGAAGCAATAGTTAAGTTTTATGAATATTACTCAAAGTAATTGAAATTAAAAATCAATAACATTGGAAAATTTTATTTGTATGCTTGTAATCAATAAATATAGATTAATAACATAATAATAACCTAAAAAAAATACTATGAAAAATATTGATTGGAAAAGTTTACCATTTGGTTATATGAAAACCAATGTAAATGTACGCTCATACTTTAAAGATGGAAAGTGGAGCAAAATTGAAAAAACTGATTCGGAATTTATACAAATGCATATTGCTGCTTCGGGTTTGCACTATGGACAACAAGCATTTGAGGGCATGAAAGCATTTAGAGGTACTGATGGCAGTATTCGTTTGTTTAGATGGGAAGAAAATGCTAAAAGACTTCAACGCTCTGCAAAAGGGATTTTTATGCAAGAAGTGCCAACTGACTTATTTTATGAAGCTGTTGTTACTGCCGTTAAAGCAAATGAAGAATTTATACCTCCTTATGGAACAGGAGCATCTTTATACATTCGTCCGTTATTATACGGTAGCGGTGCTGAGGTAGGAGTGAAGCCGGCAAAAGAATATACTTTTATTGTTTTTGTAACTCCGGTGGGTCCATATTTTAAAGAAGGTTTTAATCCTGTGAAAATTGCTTTGGTCAAAGATAGCGACAGAGCAGCTCCACTTGGCACTGGTGCTATAAAAGTAGGTGGAAACTATGCAGCCAGCCTAAGAGGAATACAAAGAGCTATTGATAATGGATGTAGTTCGCCAATGTATTTAGACCCAAAAGAAAAAAAATATATAGATGAAATTGGGGCGGCAAACTTTTTTGCAATTAAAGATAATAAATACATCACTCCAGCTTCGGAATCAATTTTACCGTCAATCACTAACAAAAGTTTGATGGAATTAGCTGAAAAAATGGGATTGAAAGTTGAAAGACGAGCTGTAGATATTTCCGAACTTGAAACATTTGACGAAATTGGAGCTTGCGGCACTGCTGCGGTTATTACTCCTATAGGAAGCATATTTGATATTGATAGCAATAAGGTTTATCAGTTCTGCAAAGACGGTAAAGCAGGTCCAATAAGTACAAAACTATATGAAGAACTTGTTGGAATCCAAAATGGTACTAATACAGACACATTAAACTGGGTTACTACAATATAAGTTTTGGTTTTATAAAATTTATAAAGGGATTATCTACTACTGATATTCCCTTTTTTTTATTCTCTAAAAACTATCAATTTGCCATTAATGAACGCATTGGTAGAGTTATTATATAAAGTGTAAGAATATAGACCATTCGGGAAATGTAACACATCAACTTGATTGTACTTTTCGCTAATGAGGGTTTCTAAAACAATTTGTCCGAATAAATTGTAAATAGTAAATATGTTATCGTGTTCTGTTTCAAGTTTGACTGTAATATAGTTGGAAGCAGGATTAGGAAAAACTAAGATTTTATCAATTTCATTGCTTTCTTTAATGTTTGCAATACTATTCGTACAGTTTGCTCCGTTGCTCCATAAATTGCAGGTAAATATTTCAAACAATCCGCCAACAGGTTTTGTCCATGCTACTATTGCTTTGTTTTGACCCACATAAGTAGGGTAGAAGTCGTAATTTGGGAAAAATCCGTTAAAATTACCGATTGCTCCAAATGAACTGCCAGGAATTGTCCAATTGTTGTATATATTTCCCGTCGAATCAATTGCTATTGCGTATAGATAATTTGATGACGAATGTAGATATTTGTAGAAAACATACATTCCTTTGTTGCCATCGCTGATAGGTTTTGGATATGCCGATATTCCATTAGTTGTTAAACTTGTGTTTTCCCAAATTTTCGTACCATCGGCAGATACTTTTAAGGCATCAATGTCATATTCTTTGCTATAGTCATTGAAGGCAAGCAAATAATCAGAATCTTCATTTTTTACTACTTCGAGATACCCTATACCTTTTAATGAGTTGCCACCAATTCGTTTCCCATTTGCTTGCAAAAGTATGTTTTGTTCGGGAGTAATCCTTTGCATATAAACTTCTCCGTTATCGGTATATCTCCACTCAACCCAAAACGCAATTGCATTATCTTCTTCATCACAAAAAAGAAATTGGTTTTTCAATATATTTGGTTCAACATAAGGTCCTTTACCTATGATATACCCGCTTTCGTCCCAGCCTTCAGCACGAGTGCCTGTCAATAAATCAAAGAGTGTAATTTTTAGTTTAATGTTTCCTATGCCACCTTCCGAGTACATAACATATATTCCCGTTCCATTATTCATTAAGGCAATTCGAGGATATTGCTCTCTTACTGATTCTTCGGCAGCTACCTCAATACCTCCTTTCACCCAGTTTGGATAAACTGCTCCTGTGCTATCAAGGCATTGCAACATTATATCAAGAGATGAGGCTGAAGATTCCATATCATATCTTGTCCAAGTAATGCACACTCCTTTATTTCTATCGCTAACAAGTACGGGATATTTATTGTTGTTTTTGCTGCTTTTATTAACTTGAATAGGCTCGCCATCATTCCACAATGCTTTTCCTCTTTCGGAATATTTTTGAATATATATATGTTCAAAATTGCCATTTAGCGGAGTGCCGTACCAAGCTATAATCACACTGTTATCTTCTGATGTAATAATGTAAGGTGCGTAAAAATCGGCTTCTTCGCCAATTATAAGTCCATGTTGTGGCCAATCTTCGCTAACACTTCCGTTTGAATCTATTGAGCTTAAATAAACTGTGTTTGAATTGGCGTTCGAGCTAATCCAAGAAATATAAGCACCTCCATCAAGCCTTGCCGAAATATAAGGTTTGTAATTATGACTTTCGGAGTTTGAGTTTGAAAGCTTTGTGCCATTAGCTTGCCATTGCGAATAGCCAAATTGAGTTATGCAAATAACTATAAATGAAAGTAATACCTGTTTCATATATTTGATTTTTTACAAATATAATTGTTTTTGCAAGAAAATGAAGTTTTTTTTACAAAAAAATGCAAGACAACACTATATCATAAAAATTTGTTTTTGTTTAAGTTTTTTATTATTTTTGAAAAAATAAATATTAACCGATAAATAAATGAATATTCACAATTAAATTTAATTAAAATGAGAACAAAACAATTTTTTTTAATTTATCCATTACTAATAATGGGAGTATTTTTATTTTTTGCAAGCAGTTGCAAAAAAGATGATGACAATAATAATGGAGGCAATAACACAGGTAACAATAATGGAGGTAACAATAATGGAGGTAACAATACAGAAGATAGTTTTACTGATTCTCGTGATGGAAATGTTTATAAAATCGTAACTCTTGGTAATCAAGTGTGGATGGCAGAAAACTTAAAATATCTTCCAAGTGTTATAGGTGCTGCTAGTGGTTCAGAAACACAGCCTTATTATTATGTTTATGCTTATGATGGCAAAAGTGTAGATGAAGCCAAAACTACAGAAAATTATACTACTTATGGTGCTTTATATAATTGGGTTGCAGCCATAAATGCTTGTCCATCAGGTTGGCATTTGCCAAGTGATGCCGAGTGGACACAATTAGAAAACTATTTGGCGGATAATGGCTATAACTATGATGGCAGCATAGGAGGATGTAGAGCTAAAATAGCCAAAGCGATGGCAAGTGCTACCGGTTGGGAAAGTCATATCGATGAAGGTGTTGTTGGAAATATTGACTTCCCTGAGTATAGAAACAAGTCTGGTTTTACAGCCCTTCCGGGTGGCAGCCGTAGCGAGAATGGAACATTCAACTTCATTGGTTACCTTGGTCGCTGGTGGAGTGCCTCTGAGTACGATACCAATAACGCCTGGTACCGATTCATGACTCACAATTCCAGCAATGTTTACACTAACTACAGCAACGGTAAGGAGTCTGGTTTTTCTGTTCGTTGTGTGAGGGATTAGTTGGAAGTTGGAAAAGTTTTTAACTTTCTATTTTTCTACTGTAATCCTTAGTTTCTGAATGTTCAATCAACAAATTTAGAAAGAATAAATTTTAAAGGAGTAGCTATTTTACGAATCTCTTATTCATAAATAAAGATAAGAGATTTATAGTCAATTTTTAAAAATTTCCAGATGAATCCAATTCTTATACAGTCGTTTTGCTTATATTTCACAAATTTTTACTTATTTTGCAAATCAGTTTTTGATGTTAATAATTACATAATAATATGTTAGATAAACTTTTGGATATTAAAAAGAAAAGAGATGCAATTCAAGAAGAATTAAACGACCCAAGCGTTGTTTCGGACATGAAGCGATATATAAAATTGAACAAAGAGTTTAAGGATTTGTTGCCATTATATGAGGCATATCATAAATATAAAGCAATAACTGACGATATGGCTACTGCAAAAGATATTTTGAAAAATGACAAAGATGAGGATATGCGTCAGTTTGCAAAAGAAGAATTAGAGCATTTAGAAATGGACAAAGAAGAATTAGAAGAAGAAATAAAAATACTTTTGCTTCCTTCGGACCCTCAGGATAGTAAAAATGCAATTCTTGAAATTCGTGCTGGTACGGGTGGAGATGAAGCAAGTTTGTTTGCAGGTGATTTATTGCGAATGTACACTAAATTTGCCGAATCGAAGTCGTGGAAAATGGAACTTGTTAGCTCAACGGAGGGTACTGTGGGCGGATTTAAAGAAGTGGTGCTTAATATTAGTGGAGATAAAGTTTTTGGAATATTAAAATATGAATCAGGTGTTCATCGTGTTCAAAGAGTTCCTGATACCGAGGCACAGGGTAGAGTTCACACATCGGCAGCTTCTGTTGTGGTTTTGCCCGAAGCAGATGAATTTGATGTTGAAATAAAAGATGCAGATATTCGCAAAGATACTTATTGCTCTTCTGGACCGGGCGGACAGTCTGTAAACACTACCTATTCCGCAATTCGTCTTACTCACATACCTACTGGTATTGTCGTTACTTGTCAAGACCAAAAATCACAAATTAAAAACTATGAAAAAGCACTTGGGGTTTTAAGAACAAGAATTTACGAAATGGAATATCAAAAATATCTTGATAAAATTTCATCAAGCCGCAAAACTATGGTTTCTACAGGAGATAGGTCAGCAAAAATTAGAACTTATAATTATCCACAAGGTCGTATGACTGACCACAGAATTGGACTTACTTTGTATAATTTGTCTTCAATTCTTGACGGAGATATTCAACAAATTATAGATGCTCTTCAGATTGCTGAAAATGCTGAGCGTCTAAAAGCAGCAACCTTATAATAAAGATGAATAAGAAGCAATTACTTGATGAAATTTTAAGAAAGCGTTCTTTTTTGTGTATTGGTTTAGATACTGATATAAACAAAATACCTCTACACCTTTTAAAAGATAATGACCCACAGTTTGAATTTAATAAACAAATTTTTGAGGCTACAAAGCAATTTGCACCTATATATAAAATAAACATTGCCTTTTATGAAGCATTAGGAGTTAAAGGCTGGCAAAGTTTACAAAAAACAGTTGAGTATATAAGAAGTGTAGATGCAAATATATTTCTCATTGCAGATGCCAAAAGAGGCGATATTGGGAACACTTCTACACAATACGCAAGAGCTTTTTTTGACAAAAATCTTTCGGGTTTAGATTTTGATGCTATAACTGTTGCTCCGTACATGGGAATTGATTCGGTTACGCCTTTTCTGCAATATTCGGATAAATGGGTGATTTTATTAGCTTTAACATCAAATCAAGGAGCTAATGATTTTCAAATGCTTCAAACCACAGATAATTATATTTTTGAACAAGTGATTAAAACTTCTTCCAAATGGGCTAATGACAATTCGTTGATGTATGTTGTTGGTGCAACTCAGGCAGAAATGTTGAAAAAGGTGCGTGTAATTGTGCCTAATCACTTTTTGCTAATTCCGGGTGTAGGCGCACAAGGAGGTAGTCTTGAAGAAGTTGTGAAGCACGGAATTAACTCAGAAGTTGGTTTGTTGGTTAATTCATCTCGCTCAATCATATTTGCTTCAAAAGATAAAGATTTTGCTGAAGTTGCTTCAATTGAAGCAATGAAAATGCAACAACAAATGGAAAAATATTTGCAAGATTATTCATTTATATAATGATTCGTAGTGCTTTTTATTTGTTTTTTCTTTTTCTTAGCATAAGTATTTTTGCTCAAATTGATTTACAAGCAGAAGATTCAATAAAACACATAAATCAGTATGACAAATTTAATCCAATAAGTGGGGGTAGTTCAATTAGATATTGCGGAAAAAACAAATGCAATGGAAATATTATTGACCGTTATGAAAATGGAAATATAAAACATAAAGCATATTATACAAATGGACTTTTGAAAAATGGATATGAAAATTATTACGAAAATGGGCAAATAGAAAGAGCATTTCGTGCTATTGATAGTAATAAAGGGAAGTTATTAATGTATTACCCGAATGGGCAGGTTTGCACTGAAGCCATTTACAACAAAAAAGAAGTCGTTTTGTGGAAAGATTACTACCATGATGGGAAAATTGAATATTGGGAAGAATATGATAAAAAGATAAATTATTTGCTTGTTCTTGACTTTTATTATAGCAACGGAAAACCAGAAAGTACACTGCGATTAATTGATAAGAAGAAAAAAATATATGAGGCTACAGAATATTACGAAAATGGAAATATAATGGAGAAAGGCACAAAAAAGCATATTCCGCAAAATGGAGGTTATATTAAGGAGGGAGAGTGGCACTCATACAATGAAAATGGAGAATTATTGAAAGTTGAAAGATATTATCGAGGATATGTTTACGAAAAAGATTAGTATTTTTGACTAAATTAATATATTAAAAAAAAGCATGGATATTACACTACAGAATTTAGACAATTTATTTCCTTCACATTTTAGTCAAGGGCAAATTGCTAAAGCAAAAACTATTTTTTTGAAAAAACTTGCCGAAGATGCTCATAGATTTTATGGAGGCAAAATTCAAACCATTCCTAAAGCACCAGTTCCGGGTTTTAATTGGTTTAATGTGTGGTACACTCCGGGAGTATCAAATGTTTCAACAATGATACGCGATAATAACGATGTGTCATTTGAACTATCCAACAGAGGAAATTTGGTTGCTGTAGTTAGCGATTCTACAAGAGTTTTAGGTGATGGAGATTGCACTCCTCCGGGAGGACTTGGAGTGATGGAAGGCAAAGCATTTTTGATGAAATATCTTGGAGGTGTTGATGCTACTGCTTTATGTATTGATAGCAAAAATGAAGAAGGTAAAAATGATCCGAATAAAATTATAGATTTTGTTAAAATGTGTCAGCATAGTTTTGGTGCTATTAATCTTGAAGATATTTCACAACCAAATTGCTATAAAGTGCTTGATGTATTGAGAGAAGAATGTGAAATACCTGTATGGCATGATGATGCTCAGGGTACTGCTTGTGTTACTCTAGCAGGATTAATTAATGCTTTGAAGGTAGCAGGAAAAGACATAAAAGATGTGAAAATTGTTTTATATGGTGCGGGAGCTTCCAATACAACTATTGCTCGTTTGTTGATGCAAGATGGAGCCGACCCACATAAGATGATTATGTTTGATTCAGCTGGAGCATTGCACTCAAATAGAAGCGATATTCAGTTAGATGCAAGATTTTATAGAAAATGGGAGTTGTGTGTACAAACTAACCCAAATCGTTTAAACTCTATGGAAGAAGCAATGCAAGATGCAGATGTGTTGATTTCTCTTTCTGCTCCCGGTCCAGATACAATTAAACCTGAGTGGATTTCAGTTATGGCTGAGAAATCAATTGTTTTTACTTGTGCCAATCCTATTCCTGAAATATATCCTTATGCAGCTAAAGAGGCAGGTGCTTATATTGTGGCAACAGGCAGAGGAGATTTTTCCAATCAAGTAAATAATTCATTAGGCTTTCCCGGAATTTTGAAAGGAGCATTGACGGTTAGAGCAAAAAAAATTACCGATAAAATGGCAATTGCTGCGGCACATTCACTTGCTAAGTACGCAGAAAAGAAAGGTATTAATGCCGAATATATTATTCCATCTATGGAAGAAGCCGATGTTTTTTCGCAAGAATCGGCAGATGTTGCTATGCAGGCAATTAAAGATGGAGTGGCGAGAATTGAGTTGTCATTTCAAGAAGTGTTTAATATTGCACAAAAAGACATACAAAATGCAAGAGATATGACCAATTGTTTGATCGAAAATAATTATATCGCTCTACCTCAAGAAGATTTTATTCAAAAAGCTATTGAATTTGCCGTGCATCAAGTAAGCTAATAATTAAGTGGTTTTGTGATAGAAATTATTTATATAAACACAATAAAAAAATAAAATCAATGTTTATAAATTTTTTGTTATCTAAGCATTAAAATTTAACCTTAATAAATATATTGATATTGTTAATGAATGAGTGAAAAGACATAAAAACAATTTGTAAAACATTTATATCTTTGCAAAATGTATAACCATTTGATAGGAAAAATAACAGAATTAGCACCTACACATGTTGTAGTTGATGTTTCGGGAGTTGGATATCTTTTAAATATTTCGCTTAACACATTCTCTCAGTTGAAAGATAAAATAGATGTTCAAATATATACGCATTTGATAGTAAGAGAAGATGCAATAATATTGTATGGCTTTTTTGAAGATACTGAAAGACAATTATTTAAGCATTTGATTACAGTGTCAGGAGTTGGACCAAATACTGCAAGAATGATTTTGTCTTCCTTGCAAGTGCAAGAAGTATTGAATGCTATTGCTCAGGGCAAGGCTGCAGTATTACAATCTGTTAAAGGCATTGGCACAAAAACAGCACAACGCTTGATTATCGAACTACAAGATAAATTATCAAAAGAGCAAATTTTTACTGATGTTTCATATAGTTCTTACAATTCGCACAATACTAATAAGCAAGAAGCGTTATCTGCAATGGTTGTCTTAGGTTTCTCGAAAATGCAAGTTGAAAAAGCACTTGACAAAATTATTTCGCAAGAACAAGAAAGAGACATGACAGCTGAGGAATTAATAAGAAAAGCACTGAAAATACTATAATAATAGAAAATTGTGAGACACTATTCAGGACTAATCCTTCTTACTATAATATTTGGTTGGCTAATTAGTATAGGGATGCCAAATAAACATTCGTACAAAGATTCATATTTGTACCATCTTGCAAACTCACAAGATACAATCCATCCCGATTCTTTGCATTTTCCTTTGCCAAAAGATGATCCTTTGAATTTTTTTCCGCCAAATACTAGTCCAATTCACTTGAGCGACCCAAAGGTTATCAAGGATACTATCATTTACGACCCTGTTGCTAACGAATATGTGTATTATAGAAAAATAGGAGATTTTTTATATCGCTTGCCAAAAACTTTATCATACAAAGACTATCTTGAAAAAAACTTTGATAACATAATTGACGATTATTGGAAAGAACGAAACAAAGGCAGTAGCGACATTGAAAGAAGCGATGGAATTATTCCGCAAATACATATAGGAGGAAAATTGTTTGAAGGAATATTTGGCAGTAGCACTATAGATATTCGTCCGCAAGGCTCGGCTGAATTGATTTTTGGAGTTACTTCAAATAGGAGAGATGACCCTGCATTAAATGTTAAACAACAAAGAAACACAAATTTCAATTTTGAAGAGAAAATTCAAATGAATGTGATGGCTAAGGTTGGTGATAAGATTGATTTTGGAGTGAAGTACAATACTGAAGCTACATTTGAATTTGAAAATGAAATGAAGTTGGAGTATGTGGGCAGCGAAGATGAAATAATCAAACGCATTGAAGCAGGAAATGTTACACTTCCTTTGCCCGGAACGCTGATTACCGGAAGCCAAAGTTTGTTTGGAATAAAATCGGAATTGCAATTTGGAAAAACCACTGTAACAAGTGTTATTTCGCAACAAAAAGGCGAAACTTCAACAATTACTGTGTCGGGTGGAGCACAAACTAGTGAATACAATCTTGCTGCTATTGACTATGAAGCAAATAAGCACTTTTTTGTATCACAATATTTTAGAGATAATTATGATAGATTTTTGAAAGACTTACCAATAATTAATTCTCCCATAAGCATTACAAAAATTGAAGTTTGGGTAACAAATATTGGTGCGGCTACAACAGAAAATAGAAATATTGTTGCATTGATGGACTTAGGCGAATCTAATCCATACAATCAGATGTTAGGGTCTAATCCAATGCCTTTTGCACAATATCCACAAAATCAAACTAACAACTTACTTTCTTATGTAAATACTGATAAAGTAAGAAATCTTAATCAAGTTAATAGCTATTTGAATTCAACTGGAATTGGTCTTTCTGGCGGTATTGATTTTGAAGTTGTGGAAAATGCTCGAATGTTGCAGTCAAGTGAATATACATTTAACAGTAAATTGGGTTTTATATCTTTAAATTCTACTCTTAATCCCGACCAAGTTCTTGCTGTCTCATATCAATATACTGTAATGGGTAGCGATAGCGTATTTCAAGTCGGAGAATTTTCTAATGAAGGTATTAGTGCTCCTCAATGCTTAGTCGTCAAACTTATTAAGAGTACAGCTATTAATACGAAAATTCCATTGTGGAATTTGATGATGAAAAATGTTTATTCAATTGGTGGTTTTCAAATAAATTCTGAAGATTTTCAACTACATGTTACATATAAATCTAATGAATCAGGTGTTCCGGTTGGCTTTTTAACTGAGGGTGAAATTAATGGAATTCCACTAATTCGCGTTATGAACATGGATAATCTTAATGTAATGCACGACCCTGAGCCAGATGGAATTTTTGACTTTATTGATAATGCTGCAAGCGTGGGCGGAACAATACAAAGCTCCAATGGTAGAGTGTATTTTCCTGTGATTGAGCCGTTTGGTTCTTATCTACGCAAAAAAATTAATAATGCGGCTATAGCCGATAAATATTGTTTTGACTCTTTATATACTATGACAAAAACTGAGGCAAAGCAATATCCTGGAAAAAATAGATTTCAAATACTTGGATACTTTAAATCAGCTTCTGGAAGTGAAATTAGTCTTAATGCAATGAATGTTCCGCAAGGCTCTGTTAAGGTTACGGCGGGTGGAATACCTTTAACTGAAAATGTTGATTATACGGTTGATTATACATTAGGACGAGTAAGAGTTATTAATGAGGGAATTTTAAATTCAGGTACTCCAATTCAGATTTCTCTTGAAAGTCAATCACTATTTAGTATTCAAACTAAAACTTTACTCGGAACACATATTGAACATAAGGTAAATCAGAACTTATCTTTTGGTACAACCATAATGAATTTGACTGAACGACCTTTGACCCGAAAAGTAAATTTTGGAGACGAGCCTATTTCAAATACTATTTGGGGCTTAAACCTTGCTTATCAAGCTGAAGCTCCTTTTATTACCAAAGCATTAGACTTTTTGCCATTTTACTCTACTAAAGCACCGTCCAGAATTTCATTTGATGGTGAATTTGCACATCTAATTCCTGGATATTCTCGAGCAATAGGTAAAGGAGGAACTTCATATATTGATGATTTTGAAGGCAGCAAATCAACAATTGATATTAAAAATATTGGACGATGGTTTTTAGCAAGCACTCCACAAGGACAACATTCACTTTTTCCTGAAGCACACAATGATTCAACAGTCGCTTATGGCTTCAACAGAGCATTATTGTCGTGGTATGTGATTGACCCTTTGTTTTATAGAAACAATAATCTTACTCCTTCGCATATCAAAAATGATCTTGAGCAACTTTCAAATCATTATGTTAGAGAAGTGCTTGAAACTGAAATTTTCCCTGCAAAAGAAAATCCTCACGGACTACCACTAAATATTCCAATTCTTAATCTTTCCTTTTATCCAAGCGAAAAAGGTCCTTATAATTTTG
>CAZKDV010000033.1:0-22451 GCA_964551645.1 uncultured Bacteroidales bacterium
AAGAGGAAATAGGATTTATTGAATCTCTATAAATCCAATGGTTGTTCTTTCTTCTTTTGTTAATGAATACAAATCAAAGATCATTTCATCAATTTCAATTTCTAATTTTTCTGTATCAACATTTTGCTGTTTAAGCACCTGAATTTCATTGATTTTTTTATCGAAAATATCGTTTATTTTATCATCAATTTGAATTACAGGGATTGGCTCAAAACATCGTTTTTGTAATTCTCTTGTATCTTCTTGCAACATTGGAAAATTTTCCCTAAAACAGTATTTAAACAAAGAAGAATTAAAAAATGCTGTCAGAAATTCTATATGGATTCCCGTTATCACATAACATTTAGGATTGGGGAAAATATTATTCTTATCTAAAACAAAAGGTAAAAATTTTGTCATATTTGGATATATGATTTTCGGTCTAAGAAAATCCTCCCAATAGTTTATACTATCTTGCGTTTCAAACCATTTATGTGAAGTCTTTTTTCTTGCTCCTTTATCTCCTGTTTGTTTTAATCGATCATATCCAAAACTCATAAGATGTTGTTTTACAGCAGAATACTGTTCAATATCTATTTTCAAACTTGGAAATGTAGTAATTAAATATAAATCTGCAAATTCATAAGAATATCGTTTAATATCACGTCCTCTAAGAATAGGTCTTATAATTTCAGCAGATTTTGGGTCTTCGGCTATTAGCTCATCTTTTTTCTTACCGTCTATTATAAAAGCCTCGTTATAACCAGTTAAAATTCCTCTATAAATATTAATATCCCAATCTTTCAGCGGAGTACCCACTGCTTCAATTTTAGCTTTTATTCTTTGCTCAATTTCACTTAAAATAATCCAACTTTCACTTGAATTAAAATTACATTTGGTACCATTTTGTCTAATAAAAACGCTGAATAACCTGCTATATTTAATAGATAGGTTTAATTTATACAGCTACTTTTATTTTATACTATAATTGAATATTAATTTAAAAAAAGAAAAAAATGATTTACGGTTACATTAGAGTCAGTACAGACAAACAAACAGTTGAAAATCAACGCTATGAAATTAATCAATTTTGCGATACCAGAGAATTGGTAGTGGATAAATGGATAGAAGAAACTATTTCTGGAGCTAAAAACGTGGAAGAACGAAGATTAGGAAAACTTCTTAAAAAAATGAAAAAGGAAGATATTCTCATCTGTTCAGAACTTTCTCGCCTTGGTAGAAATTTGTTAATGATTATGGGCATTTTAAATGAGTGCATGAACCGAGATATTCAAGTTTGGACAATTAAAGATAATTATCGACTTGGTAGTGATATAAATTCCAAAGTTTTAGCATTTGCTTTCGGCTTATCAGCGGAGATTGAACGTAATCTTATTTCACAACGTACCAAAGAAGCATTGGCAAGGAAAAAGGCAGAAGGTGTTATTTTAGGTCGCCCTAAAGGAAGTAAATCTAAAAAAACAAAACTAACTGGTCATGAGAAGAAAATTCAGGAATTGTTGGATAAAAAAGTTTCCTATTCGGCAATTGGTCGTATTTTGGGAGTGCATAGGCTTACGGTTTCCTCTTTTGTGAAAAACGGAAAAACGCTACCAATAAATGGTTAAAA
The DNA here is from genome assembly GCA_964551645.1 of uncultured Bacteroidales bacterium. GTDB lineage: Bacteria > Bacteroidota > Bacteroidia > Bacteroidales > DTU049 > CAZKDV01. The sequence continues at coordinate 1,610 of CAZKDV010000033.1, forward strand.
GAAAATAGCAATACTTTTCCTGATTTTGAATTAAACGAACAAGAATACGAAGCAATAAAATTTGAATAGCCCACGTTTTTTGAAAGCACATTAAAAAAACTGAACTACAGGTTGAAAAATTACTTAAAGCACAACAATATCAAGAAATTGATGATTATATATACGATTTTTATCAATGTACAGAGGAAGAAATAAAATTTATTAAAGGATAAAAATGAAACGGTAATGAAATACAACCCTCAAAAACACCACCGCAAAAGCATATGCCTGAAAGGATATGATTATTCGCAGGCAGGAATGTATTTTGTAACAATATGTTGCCACGATAGGTTGTGTTTATTTGGACATATTGAAAACGGAAAAATGATATTATCCCCAACCGGTATTGTGGCAGACGTGTTGTGGCACGAAATAAAAAACCACGTCCCAAATGTTGAATTGGGCGAATTTATTGTAATGCCCAATCATATACATGGCATCATTATTATTACAACCGATAATGTTGGGGGCAATGTGGTAGGGACAACGCATGCGTTGTCCCTACCACCACCACCACGATTTCAAAATCAGGGCAAAAACACCCTATCGTCCATTGTCGGTTCATATAAATCTGCCGTTTCAAAACACGTACACCGATTGGGGTTTGAATTTTCGTGGCAACGTAATTATTACGAACACATTATTCGCAATGAACAATCCTACAAACGAATTTCAGAATATATTATGAATAATCCTGCCAAATGGAATGATGATAAATTTTATATAGATTAAAGAATTACGGAAAACAAAATCTCTCACAGAATTTATCGAAGGTATAAGCTAAAAAACAAATATAAACACTTGATTATGTGAGCAAAACTCATTAAATAATATTGTTTTGATAATAATTTCATTTTAAATTCTTTTTTTATGTATTTTTGCGGAAAATTAGAAGCGAATAAAAAAATGAACTTTTGGCAATTAAGAAATCAATTTTACAACTTGGTATGTTTCAATGTCAATCAAGTTTATGCGTAGCAGCCCAATTTTGAGAAAAACAATCTCACTCGTTGGGCAAAGCAAAATCTACAATAAACGAGCATATTCAGAATATTTTTAAAGAAGGAGAATTGGATGAGAAAGTGGTTGTTCGGGGTTTCCGAATTACCACTCAACATAGTGCCATAGAAGGAAAAACGCAAACAAATACGATAAAATTATTTAGAAAGCCTGAAAGTATTAGAACTAGATTCAATTAGTAAATACAACTTGAATCTAAGCATTATTTTTAAAATGCACAATGGGTTGAGATTATTGAAATTTTAATAACTTTGCCAAAACAATAATAATATGCAAGTTCTTACCAAAACTGACTATAATCTCCATTCGCAATCATCTGTATATCATGGCAAAGTTAGAGATGTTTACACCATAGGACAAAATCTTTTAGCAATGATTGTTACGGATAGAATTTCAGCTTTTGATGTTATCTTGCCCAAAGGTATTCCGTTTAAAGGACAAATATTAAACCAGATTGCAGATCATTTTCTTGATGCCACCGAAGACATACTTCCAAATTGGAAAATTGCTGTTCCTGACCCAATGGCTATGATTGGACACTACTGCGAACCTTTCAAAGTTGAAATGGTAATTAGAGGATATTTAATAGGACATGCTTGGAGGGAATACAAATCAGGAAAAAGAATTATATGTGGAGTGCAATTGCCAGATGGCATGATTGAAAATCAAAAATTTGAATCTCCAATAATCACTCCTACCACCAAAGCCGTTATTGGGCATGACGAAGACATCTCAAAAGAAGAAATCATAAATCAAGGATTAGTTTCTAAAAACGATTATGAAAAACTTGAATCATATACATATAAACTATTTCAGAGAGGTACTGAAATGGCAGACAAGCAAGGTTTAATTCTTGTGGATACTAAATACGAATTTGGAAAAAAAGACGGACAAATTATGTTGATTGACGAAGTTCATACACCTGACTCTTCTCGATACTTCTATAAAGACGGATATGAAGAAAGGCAAAAAAAAGGCGAAGGACAAAAACAATTATCAAAAGAATTTGTTCGTGAGTGGTTAATTAGTCAAGGATTTCAAGGTGAAGAAAATCAATCAGTCCCAGAAATGAATGATAATTTTATTAACTCAGTAACTAATCGTTACATCGAATTATTTGAAATAATTACGGGCAAAAAATTTGTCAAAGAAGCTGTTGATACAAATATTAATCAAAGAATTGAAAAAAATATTAATACATTCCTAACACATTTTTTAAACAGATGAAAAACACAAATTTAAAAAACTGCATTGGCGTTCGTCATGAAGACAAATACATTGCAGAAAGACGGGTTGCTGTAGTTCCCAAAGATGTTAAAAAACTTAAAGAAACACATCAATTAGAGTTTCATATTCAATCTTCTCCAAAACGTATATTCTCTGATGCAGAATATCAAGAGGCAGGTGCAAACATTCAGAGCAATTTAAAGCAATGCCCAATAATTATTGGAGTAAAGGAAGTTCCAATTGAATCTTTCGAAGAGGGAAAAACATACATCTTTTTTTCGCATGTAATAAAAGGGCAATCATATAATATGCCTATGCTCAAAAAGATGATGGAAATGAAATGTAATTTAATTGATTATGAAAAAATTGAAGATGAATTAGGCAAAAGACTAATTTTCTTCGGGAAGTATGCCGGTTTGGCTGGAATGATCAATACTCTATGGGCTTTTGGTCAAAGATATGAACGATTAGGAATTGATACTCCTTTTAAAAAGATTAAGCAAGCGCATAAATACAGTTCACTTGAAGAAGCAAAAGAGGTTATTTCTCAAGTTGGAAAAGATATTTTAAACAACGGAATTCCAAAATCTATTTCTCCATTTATTATAGCCCTTACAGGCTATGGCAATGTTTCAAGTGGAGTACAAGAAATATTAAATCTTCTTCCTTCTATTGAAATCAAACCCGATGAAATCATTCCTACTTCACAAAATAAAAACTCGCCAAACAATGTAATTTATAAAATAGTTTTTAAAGAAGAACATCTTGCCAAGCATAAAGCTAATTCAAAATTTGACCTTGATGAATACTACACAAAGCCAGAATTATATGAAAGCAAGTTTCAGCAATATATTCCTCATATTAATGGCTTAGTCAATGGCATGTATTGGGACGAAAGGTATCCTCGAATTGTTACTAAAGATTATTTGGAAAAACTATTTAATGACGAAACAAATCAAAAACTTACGGTAATTGGAGATATTACATGCGATCCTAATGGTTCTATTGAATGTACTCACAAAGGAACTGCCATCGAAGATCCGGTTTTTGTTTATCATCCAAAAACACGCACACACACTATGGGCTTTGACGGTGAAGGCGTTTTGATGATGCCTGTTGATATTTTGCCAAGTGAATTGCCAAAAGAATCATCAGAAGCATTTTCGGCTGCTCTTAGAAGTTTTATTCCAGCAATTGCTTCGGCTAATTTTGATGACGAATTTGAAAACATTGTTTTGCCAGCTCCTATCAAAAAAGCCATGATACTGCACAAAGGGAAACTCACTCCAAAATATGAGTATATAAAAAACTATTTGTAATAAATTATATAAATCAAAAATTGCTTGTATGAATAAGAAAATATTAGTACTCGGAGCAGGAATGTCTGCATCTGGTTTAATTAAGTATTTATTAGATAAAAGCGAACAATACAATTGGCATATTACTGTTGCCGACAAAGATATTGATTTGGTCAAAAGCAAACTAAACAATCATAAAAACAGCACGCACACAACTTTTGACATTAATGATGCTAAAATACTTGCTGAATTGGTTAGCGGTGCAGATTTGGTAATTTCTTTAATGCCTGCAACACTCCATCCAATAGTTGCTCGCGAATGTCTAAAACAAGAGAAACATCTTTTTACGGCATCTTATGTTTCTCCAGAAATGAGGTCTATGCACCAAGAAGCGTATAACAAAGGGCTAATTTTCTTTAATGAATGCGGTGTTGACCCCGGTCTTGACCACATGTCTGCAATGAAAGTAATTGACGAAATTAAAGAAAAAGGAGGAAAACTAATTAGTTTCATATCAAATACGGGTGGTTTAATAGCTCCTGAATGTGATAATAACCCATGGAACTATAAATTAACTTGGAATGTTAGAAATGTTATACTTGCAGGACAAGCAGGTGCAAAGTTTATGCAAAATGGCAAATATAAATATATTCCGTATTCACAATTATTTAATAGAACCGAACGAATTTCAGTGTTAAACTATGGAGAATTTGACAGTTATGCCAATCGCGACTCATTATCATATATTGATGTATATAAAATTCATGGTATAGATACAATTTTCAGAGGCACACTTCGTCGTCCGGGATATACTCAGGCTTGGAATGTATTTGTAAACCTTGGCATGAGCGATGATAGCTATGTTATAGAAAATTCTGACAGGCTAACTAATAGAGATTTTATCGAAGCATATCTTCCTCATTACTACGGACTTAGCACTGAAGAAATTTTTTGCAAACATTTAAACATTGATACCAATTCAGACATCTTTAAAAAGTTTGAGTGGTTGGGCATGTTTGAAAAAACTCCGATAAAGCTTAGCAATGCTACTCCAGCACAAATACTGCAATCAATTATTGAACCTAAATGGAAGTTTGAAGAAAATGATAAAGACATGATAGTAATGCAGCATAAGTTCATTTATGCCTTAGACAGTCGAAAATATGAACGAAAATCAACTATGGTGAAGATTGGAGAGAACAAAATACATACTGCTATGTCAACAACGGTTGGTGTTCCATTAGCAATTGCGGTTAAGTTATTTTTGACTGGCGAAATACAAGCAAAAGGAGTTATTATTCCTATCGAAAAACATATTTACACTCCACTGCTCAAAGAACTTGAAAAATATAACATCAAATTTATAGAAGAAGAAACCGAGATTTAATAAAAACTCTGATGATTAATAGAAGACTGATACGAACCAAAGTATTTCAAGCACTTTACTCATATTACCAAAACAATACAACAAATATTGAGATTGCTGAAAATAATCTTATGCACTCACTTCAAAAAATGCATGAATTATTTGCACTAAACCTATCTCTCCTACTCGCTATTGCCGATGTAGAAATTGAGCGAAAAGAAATACAAAAACAGCAGTTTTTAAAAGATAAAACAAACAATTTGCAGCATATCCTATATGACAATCGATTTCTTTCAAATTTGAGAGATAATGATAATTTCAAGACAATTATAAAAGACAATATCTCTTTTTGGAGTAATGCTTATGAGCTAGTAAAAAAAATCACAAAGGATATTGAAAAAACCGAATTATACCAAAATTATTCCACTCAAACAGAAACAAATCAAAAAACAGATGCAGATTTTATTAATCAATTATACAAAAAGTATATTTATGACAATGAAGCGTTAATTACTTTTCTTGAAGAAACAAATATCCACTGGGGACAAGACCAATTGTACATTGGGCATTTAGTTATTTCTTTTATTAAACTCGAAGGTGCAGAACTAAATAAAAACACAAAAATTCCAAGTTTATTCAAAAACACATTGGATAAAGAAGAAAGCGATGAAGCGTTTGTCAAGTCTTTATTTAGCTATACAATTTTAAAATCTCCTGAATATGAACCTATTATTTATCAAAAAATTAAAAACTGGGAGCCTGATAGAATTGCTTTATCTGATACAATAATTCTTAAAATGGCTGTAACCGAAATACTAAATTTCGAACAAATACCTATCAAATCTTCAATTAACGAATATATCGAACTTGCCAAAATCTTTTCTACTCCCAAAAGCAAAATATTTATCAATGGAGTATTAGACAAAGTTGTTTCACATTACAAATCAAGTGGTGAAATTCATAAAATTGGGAGAGGATTAAAAGATTATTAGTAAATTTGCAAACTTAATTTTTCAATTATGAAATATATATATTTTATACTAACTGTTTTTATTTTATCTTCATGCAATAATGCTAAGAATGAGCAAATATCAAAAGATGTAGTAAACAATCCACTTAGTGCAACAAATCCAAAAAACTCATCACTTCCGATTGCTAACTTTGAAAAAACTCAACATGATTTTGGCAAAATTTATCAAGGAGAAAAATTAACATATAACTTTAAATTTATCAACACAGGAAATGCTGATTTATTAATAACTTCTGTTAGCGCTAGTTGTGGATGTACAGTAGCAGATTATCCTAAAACACCAATAGCTCCGGGCAAAGAAAGCACAATTGCAGTTGTATTTAATAGTGCCGGACGAAAAGGTATGCAAACAAAAACTGTAACAGTATTAACAAATGCACAACCATCATCAACTGTACTAACAATTAGTGCAATGATTATCGAACCTTAAATTATCACAAATATGAACCAAACAATTTTTATGTTATTAGAAAGCACATCAAGCGGTGGCGGCATGCAAACTTTTTTAATGTTAGGACTCCTTATTCTTGTATTCTGGATGTTCTTCATCAGACCTCAAATGAAAAAAACTAAAGAACTAAATAAATTTAGACAAAATCTTGACAAAGGTCAAAAAATAATTACTATTGGCGGAATTCATGGAAAAATAGTTGAAATACAAGATAAAACTGTAACTATTGAAGTTGAAGGGCAAAACAGATTAAGAATTGAAAAATCTGCTATTGCTGCAGAATTTAATGCTGAAGAAATTAAAGAAAGCAAATAAGTTTTCTAATAATTTTTCACAAACTAATTTAAATAATTTCTCCATTTTGAAATTGCTTCTTGCATATCTTCGGGTAGCGGAATTTCAAAGCTAAGTTTTTCTTTTGTTACAGGATGCGTAAAGCATAGATAATAAGCATGTAGGGCTTGTCTTGGTAGTATTCTAAAACAGTTTTCAACAAACTGCTTATATTTAGAATAATTTACTCCTTTTAATATTTGATTGCCTCCGTAAAATTCATCATTAAATAATGTATGCCCAATATATTTAAAATGAGCTCTTATTTGATGTGTCCTGCCTGTTTCTAACTGACATTCTACTAAAGTTACATATCTAAATCGCTCAATAACCTTATAATGCGAAACTGCATGTTTGCCGTAATCACCTTCTGGAAAAACTGACATTAATTTTCTATTAGACAAATTTCTACCGATATGTCCTGTTATTGTGCCTTCATCTTTCTGAACATCTCCCCAAACTAAAGCAAAATACTTGCGTTTAACAGTACGGTCATAAAACTGCTTACTTATGCTTGCTTGTGCATATTCATTTTTTGCAACAAGAAGCAATCCACTTGTATCTTTATCTATTCTATGCACTAAATAAGGAAATGCTTCTTTATTATTTTCTTGCTTTTGAAAGTGGAATAAAAGTGCGTTCTGCAATGTACCATTATAATGACCAAAACTTGGATGTACAACCATTCCTGCTCGTTTGTTAACAACAACAACAGAATCATCTTCATAAATTACTTCAAGCTCAATATCCTCTGCCATAGTTTCAAACTCTCTAACGGGATATGGCAATAACATTGAAATAACATCTTCACCTTTGACTTTGTAACTTGATTTAACAGGAACAGAATTAACCAAAACACAATTTGCATTAGCAGCAGCCTGAATTTTACTCCTACTTATGTTTACAATTCTCGTTACTAAAAACTTATCTATACGCAATAAACTTTGTCCTCTATCAACAACAATTCTATGATGTTCATATAAGTCCGATTGTTCTTCTTGCAAATTATCCTCATCAATTCTCTCTTCGCTCATTTTGATATAATAATTTTACCAAACTTTTTTGTGCCCTTGACGGTATCACTAAGAACAACTATATATATTCCTGAATGAAGTTTATCTGTATTAATTAATCTTGTATTTTCTAAACTTTCAATAAGTCTGCCATTAAGTGTATAAATGCTAATAATATTATTAAAACCATCAACACCCTCAATATAAATAGTTTCGTTTGAAAAAGCAGGGTTTGGATACATTAGTAGTGTTTTATCTTCTTTTACTGTTTCTTCTTCAATGCTTAAAAAAGGTTCAGATTTACTCCCAACAATTGGTCTTATCATTAATGCTCCTTCATACATAGAATTAAGCCATTCTCCGTCAATATTAAAAAATATTTTACTGTTCTGTTTATTATTTCTATCAAAACCTATATTTAGCGCATCTTCTTCTTGTTGAACCCAGCCAATATAAATTGTTCCCTGAACATATAAAGGTTCTTTTAATTTATAGGTATAAAAACCGTTATATCCCGAAACTATTGGTTGCAATCCACTTTGTTCATATATCAATTTTCCGGGTTTCCCGTTATTATCATCTCTAATTTGTAAAGTAAAATAATAGTTTTCATTAGCATTATTTGCAACTCTGTTAAATTGCATTTGTACAGCACTAAGTGTGTCAGGATGAGATAAATTGAATTGATAAGCTAATTTTGCATCTTTCCCAACTAAACCATAACCAGCTTCAGGAGTTCCGTCATCATAGGAAAAATAATTGTAAAATTTCTGATAAAAAAACAAAGTGTCGTTTGTGCGTATCATATCAGGAATAGTTGCAGAATTAATAATGAAACGGACATCAAAATCAGCATTTTCAGAAACATCTGAACTAAAAATATATGGAAACGGCGAACGAATAAAAGTCTGTTTAGTGTATGCTTCGATATTTACTGCACTTAAGTCGCTAATATATAGAGGTGTAGAACCTGAAATATCTGAAATAACAATTTGTTCGGTAAGATTTATTAGCTTATTTGAATAATTAATATACGGAATTTCAACCTTAGAAAGCATTTGCTGACTTGGGTTTTTCAAAAAATGAGACCAAGGCATAGAAGTATAATCCTTTAGCAATGAGCTAATTCGTGTTTGAAATGCAACATCAATAGGTAGAGTGTCTGTTATATTTCTACCGGCATTTAGATAAACATAATCAATGTGCCAATGATCAACATTTCCAGCCCAACTTGGAAAATCATTATTTGTAAGACTTGCAATATTATAAAATCTAAACCGAAAATTTGGAGATAGATAATCAGAATTAAGAATAGGAATGATAACAGCTTTAAAATCAACTCCATATTTTTCTTTAAACTGATTATACGAACTACCTGCAGCACTCCATATAGTAGTCCATTTTTCTTCAATAGGATTAAAAAACTGCAATACTAAAGAATCATTTTTTTCGGGTTTTTCGCCTAAACCTTGTGGCTGATAAAAAAAACTTAAATAAATTGAATCTGCAATTGTTGTGGCATGAGCTGAAGTTCCAAAAACCGAATCAAGACGAATTGGATTAGAAGTCAAATAATCGGCAATAAAATAAAATGAAGACGCATTTTCATAAAACTGCCCTTTGCTATCAAAAGCATCAAAAGTAGCATTACCCGCAGTAATTGAATTAATTGCATATCCATGATTAATAAACACATCTTTATCTGACCACAGTTTTTCATTTGGATATACATAAGTTGAGGAAAAATCATCAACGAAAGGCATTTTTATAGCCGACTGTTCTCTAAACTGTTTAGGAGTATGGAACTTATCATAACATTCAATCTGTTGATTAGAACTCATTCCCATTAAAAATTCTTGTGATTGAGAAGTGTTTATACTTAAAAAAGTAAAAAGTAATATTACAAATATTTTTATTTTCATCAAATTAATTTTATTATTCATACCACAATTGAATAGCAGTTCCAAGCAAAATTTCAGTATCTTCGGAAGTTTCGGGATATTGTTTAACAACTTTTTGTTCATTTTCAGGTTTTCTATTAGAAAAAGTTTCTTTGCCAACATTTAAGCCTGCTCTCATAATTAAGTTACGGGCTTCTTCACTACCCTTCCCTATCAAGTTAGGCACTTCTATTTGAGTACTCATATCATGATTTCCGACAACTAAATCAATTCTACTCCCTTTTTCAATTTCATCATTCAGTTTTAATGTTTTCCCCAAGCACTTCCACCTGATTACCGTATTGCCAATATCTTCAACATATTCAATCTTTCCAATATTTAAGCCGTGAGATTGCAATACTGCATAGGCTTGGCGAATTGTCAAATCTTCGAGATTAGGACTTGCAACCATTTCAACTTGAGAAGCAACTATAGTTAAATATATTTTCCTATTTTTCTTGACAAAACTATTTGGCAAAGGCGACTGTGTAACAACTGATTGCTTTTTTCTTAAATTATCGTATATAGAATCAATAACTATAAATTCAAGCTTTGAATTTTGAGGGTTATCATATATTTCATTGAGGGTTAAACCTGTATAATCTCCAACAACATAAGTTTTATTGTGATTTGTATATATCTTTAAGAATTGTAGCGATAACCATATCAACACCAAAGTAACAATTATTATCAATACTATATGCTTAAATAAAACTTTGAACTCAGAATTTTTATTTTTTCCCATAGCATCATTATTATGTAAACAAAAACAATATAACTCAAAATGATGTACAAAATTACATTCTTTTTTGTTATCTCCTCTGTTTTAGTTTCTGAAATTTGCGTATAAAACCCTTGTTAATCTTTGTTTATGAGGCTTTCTTTAAGGAAGTTCGAAAATTATCGGTTATTAGCACATTTTTGCATAATTTTGCACTTTTGTACAAACTTGTTAGCTACATTTAATATAAAACACTTATTAACAAGCAAATACATGATGTTTTTCGTTAATATGAACAAGTTTATTTAATTATTTTTTCAGATGTGCATGAAGTTATAATGTGTATTTTTGTAACAGAATTTTGGATTTGAAGAAGAAAAGAGTAGTTGTTTCAGTTATTAATGACCTTGTTACTGACCAAAGAGTAGCAAGAACTTGTAATACACTCAGCGAGTCTGGTTACGAAGTTTTACTAATCGGGCGTCGCTTAGCTAATAGTCTTCCAGTAGAAAATAGAAAGTATAAAACCAAACGAATGAGACTTTTATTTAGTAAAGGTCCGTTTTTTTATTTTGAATTTTCCGTCAGGCTATTTATTAAGTTGCTATTTGTTAAAGTGGACATTTTTCACGCCAATGATTTAGATACTCTTTTACCAAACTGCACAATAGCAAAATTGAGAAAAAAATTCTTAGTGTATGATTCGCATGAGTATTTCACGGAAGTGCCTGAACTTCAATCAAGTCCATTGAAAAAAAAGATATGGAGCAAAATTGAAAAATTATGTTTTAAACATGCTGACTTAACATTTACAGTAAATAGCTCTATTGCAGAAATTTATGAGAACAAATACAAAAAAGATGTTATTGTCCTTAGAAATTATCCTTACAAAATAAATGTAAATCAAAAGCTGAGCAAAAAAGATTTTTCACTGCCAAAAGCCAAAAAACTGATAATTTTACAAGGTTCAGGCATAAATATAGATCGTGGAGCTGAAGAGGCAGTTGCAGCAATGCAGTTTATTGAAAATGCTGTTTTGATAATAGCCGGCAGTGGTGATGTAATTCCTATCCTCAAGGATACTGTTGCAAAACAACAAATGAAAGATAAGGTTATATTTATTCCCAAACTTCCGTACGAAAAGCTAGTGCAACTAACTCCATTGGCTGATCTTGGTTTGTCGCTTGACAAAGATACTAACTTAAACTACCGATATAGCTTACCCAATAAATTATTTGACTATATACAAGCTAGTATTCCAATTGTTGCCACTCCCCTTGTCGAAGTAAAGCGAATTATTGAAGATTATGAAGTGGGTGTATGTCTTGATAATTATGAAATTGAAAACTTAATCGCAAAGATTAATTATATATTGTTTGAAACTCCCAAAGAAATGTGGAAAAATAATCTTAACATTGCATCTAAAAAGCTATGTTGGGAATTAGAAAAACATAAACTAATTGATGCTTATGAACAACTCTCATAATACAATTCATGTAGTTGCATTTGATATTCCTATACCTACTAACTATGGTGGTGTAATTGATATTTATTATAAACTGACTGAACTGCAAAAGCAAAAAATAGATATTATCCTTCATTGCTATCAATATGGTGGACGAACTCCATCTAAAGAACTTAACAAAATCTGCAAAGAAGTATATTATTACAAACGCAAGAGCAATGCTTATGATTTCAGGAGTTCCATTCCATATATAGTTAATTCTCGAAAAGATAAAAAACTGATACAGAGATTATCTCAAGATAATTATCCAATACTTTTTGAAGGATTACATTCATGTTATTATCTTGATTCACCTTTGATTAAAGACAGAGTTAAAATAGTTAGGACGCATAATATTGAACATAATTATTATTTAAGTTTATCAAAATCTGAAAAAAATCCTTTAAAAAAAGTATATTTTCGTAAAGAAGCTAAATTGTTAGAGCATTATGAAGCAATATTATCACATGCAAGCTCAATAGCAGCTATTTCGTATAACGACCATCAATATTTTTCACATAAATATAAGAATGTGTTTGTTAGCAGTGCATTTCATCCTTATGAAAATGTCGAAACCAAAGAAGGCAAAGGATCTTATGCTCTTTATCATGGAAGCCTTGAAGTAAACGAAAATCATAATGCAGCTATGTTTCTCGCTAATGCAGTTTTCAATGATTTGCCTATTAAACTTATAATTGCTGGAAACAAGCCAAAAAAAGAACTTATTAACACAGTTAAGAAGTATCCAAACATTGAAATTCACTCAGGCTTAACTATTGAACAAATTCATTCATTAGTTGAAAATGCTCAAATAAACATACTGCCTACTTTTCAGGCTACGGGCATAAAATTGAAGCTACTGTTAGCATTATACAAAGGGCGACATTGTGTTGTAAATACTCCTATGGTTGAAAAAACTCGCTTAGAGGAATTATGTCATATCGCTGATAATCCTCAAGATATTAAACAATTGGTGTTGGATTTATTCGATGTAGAATATATTTCAGATGAAGTTGAAAAGAAAAAAGACATATTATACAACAATGGATTTGTAAACAAATACAATGCTGAAATACTTATCCAACAGTTATTTCGTTGATTTCTTCATCTGACAGAAACTCGCTCACTTTACCTTTTAAGCATTGATAGGTTTTTGCAGGAAATTTTTCAATAATTGGATAATTATGTGTTACTATCAAAATTGATATTCCCTTATTATTCATTTCCTTAAAAATGCTCAAAATTTCTTCCGAAGTTTCGGGATCAAGATTTCCGGTAGGCTCATCAGCTAATATTAATTCTGGATTATTTATTAAAGCGCGAGCAATACACACTCTTTGTTGCTCTCCTCCTGACAGTTGATGTGGCATAGCATGATTTCTATCTTTCAAATTTACAATCTCAAGCAATTCATTACATCTTTCTAACATATCAGTTTTTTTCTTCCAAGCTGTGGCTTTCATAACAAACAACAAATTGTCTTGAACACTCCTATCTGTGAGCAATTGAAAGTCTTGAAAAACCATACCCATTTTTTGTCTCAATAAAGGAATTTGCTTGTTCTTAATTTTGTTAATATCATACCCCAAAACCTCGACACTACCTTCATTAGGTTTAATTTCTGCAAAAATTGTCTTTAGTAAAGTACTTTTTCCACTTCCTGTTTTGCCAATTATATATGCCATTTCACCTTTTGCAAGTTGAAAATCTATATCTTTCAAAATTAAATTTTCATCTAAAATAATAGAAAGTTTTTTTATTTGTATAATATTTTGTTGTTTATTGTTTTCTACTTCTGACATTTCAATATCCTTAATATAATTTTTTGAATAATTTATACCAACCCACTAAAACCCATAAAAGCTAAAGATAAAACCCCTGCTGTAATAAGAGCAATTGGCACACCTTTCATATATTTGGGTACTCCCACTACTTCAAGATGTTCACGGATGCCTGCAAGAATAATTAATGACATAGTAAAACCAACGGCTGTAGCTGCAGTATAAACTACTCCTTGCAACAAATTCATGTTTTTTTGTATCACAAGAATAGCAATACCAAGTACTGCGCAATTAGTAGTAATAAGAGGTAAATATATTCCGAGAGCCTGATATAAAGTAGGAGAAACTTTTTTAAGAATAATTTCAACCATTTGCACTAAAGCAGCAATAACAAGAATAAAGATAATTGTTTGCAAATATTCTACTTTCAAAGGTATCATCACATAGTGCATAAGCAAATAGGTGAAAAGAGTAGAAATAGTCATAACAAAAATCACGGCTCCCCCCATTCCTATCGAAGTAGAAATTTTCTTTGACACTCCGAGTAAAGGACAAGTACCAAGAAATTGGGTAAAAACAATATTATTAACAAAAATTGCAGATAAAATTATGATAATATATTCCATGGTTTACTTTTTTAATATTTATGATTTTTTAGTTGCGTTCATAATTGCAATGAGGAAGCCTAATCCGATAAAAGCTCCGGGAGCTAAAACAAACACTAACATTCCGTCAACTCCTTCAGGCAAAAACTTAAATCCAAAAATTGCTCCGTTTCCTAATATTTCTCTTATTGAGCCTAAAACCGTAAGTGCTAAAGCAAAGCCTAATCCCATGCCTAAACCATCAATAAGCGATGGAAGTATTTTATTTTTTGAAGCAAAAGCCTCAGCACGACCCAAGACTATGCAATTAACGACAATTAACGGAATAAACAAGCCTAATTGTTCGTGCAAAGATGGTAGATAAGCCTGCATAGAAAGGTCAACAATAGTAACAAATGCTGCAACTATAACAATAAAAACAGGTATCCTGACGGAAGAAGGAGTTAAATTTTTTACTGACGAAATAATAATATTTGACATAACGAGTACAAATGTAGTGGCAAGTCCCATTCCTAATCCATTGATTGCCGATGTTGTTACTCCTAATGTAGGACACAATCCTAATAGGAGTACTAAAACGGGATTTTCTTTAATCAAACCCTTTGTAAAATTCTTTAAATTGTTCATATTTGCTCCTTATTCTTTTATGTCATTTAATGTTTTATACGCCCTATCTACAGCATCACAAAACGCCCTTGACGAAATTGTAGCCGCAGTAATAGCATCAACATCTCCACCTATATCCTTATCTTGAATACCAAGGTTGAATGTATCAAGATTTTTACCCTTAAACTGTTCAGAAAATTTTGATTTTGATATATCCATTTTGTCGCCCAAACCGGGTGTTTCTTTATGCTCAAGAACAGCAGTATTATAAATGGTCAAATCAGGAAGAAAACCAACCATAATCTTAATTTGTCCTCCAAATCCTTTATTTGAAAATGTTTCAACTGCAATACCTACAAGTTCTTCTGTTGTATTAAACGCTTTGTAAAAAATTAATGAATCTGTTCCGCCATCATAAGGAATAATGGCAATTCTTTTATTGCTTTCAAATGCAGGAAGAACTTTTTCAATTGCCGTTTTTGTTTTCATATCTTTAACTCTGTTAATAGGATCTTTTGTTAAATTATATACAAAAGCTAATCCTATAGCAGCAATTCCTGAAACTATCAATAATGTCAAAGACATGCTTAATAATGTGTTTGATGCTTTTTTTGCCATAATTATACTCCTCCAAATCTATTCGGTTTAAAACCTTTATTTATTAATGGAACAACTGCATTCATAATAAGAATTGCAAATGAAACCCCTTCGGGATACGAACCAAATATTCTGATTAAAATAGTTAAAATTCCACATCCGAATCCAAATATTAACTGTCCTAAAGGAGTCATTGGCGAAGTTACCATATCAGTTGCCATAAAGAAAGCTCCTAAAATTAAACCCCCAGTTAAGAAATGGAATAATGGATCAACATACATTTCTGGATTAACTAACCATAAAATCCCTGACAATAAACCAACTGCTCCAATAAATGAAATTGGAATATGCCATGAAATAACTCTTGTAACAAGTAATAATATTCCACCCAAAAGCAACAAGAGTGCAGAAACTTCGCCCGCCGAACCGCCCATGTTTCCCATTAAAAAATTTACATAACTTGGCATTTCAGCTTGTACAAGCAATTCGGATACTTTATGTCCTTGACTCAAGCCTTCTTTCATAATCCCCAGCGGTGTTGGACCAGTAACAATATCTGTTAATTGCTTAGCCGACTCTATTGGTTTAGGCCAAGATGTCATTTCTGCCGGAAATGAAATAAGAAGAATAACACGACCAACTAATGCGGGATTGAATATATTTTTGCCCAAACCTCCAAAAGTCATCTTGCCTACTCCAATTGCAGCAATTGCACCTATAATAACTATATGAATAGGCAAATTACTTGGAACATTAAAAGCCAACAAAATACCGGTTAGTATTGCAGAATTATCGTTAAGAGTGTATGGTCCTTTTATCAAAAAACGCTGAATTAAATATTCGACTAACATACAGGCAATAATGCTGGTAGCCATCACTTTTACTGCCCCTATTCCAAATAGATAAAAAGAACCCAACATTGCCGGTAGCAAAGCAATGATAACTATCATCATTACTTTACTTACTGAAGCATCTTTGTGTACATGAGGAGATCCTGATATTTTTAAAAGATTCATATTATTCGCTTATTTATATTAGTTTTTAGATGTTCTATTTCTGATAATAAATCCTACTTTATTTTTACCAAGACGCATATAGTCAAGTAATGATCTGCCTGACGGACATATATAGTGGCAAGAACCACATTCTATACAATCCATAATAAAGTGTTTCTCTGCTTGTTCCCATAAACTATGTTCAACTTGTTGTGCTAACAAATATGGTTCAAGTCCCATAGGACAAACATTTATACATTTTGCACAACGAATACAATTTACAAGTTTTACGCGATTAGCATCAGCATTTGGAAACAATAAAACTCCTGATGTTCCTTTTGTTACTGGCACATTAACGCTTGTAATTGCTTTTCCCATCATTGGTCCACCACTAATTATTTTACCTGTATTCTCAGGCAAACCACCTGATTTTTCAATTAATTGAGAAATAGGAGTTCCTATTCTTACTAAGTAGTTTCCTGCTTGTTTAAGTTTAAGCCCTGCTAATGTAACAACTCTTTCAAACAAAGGTTTATTTTTTTGTATAGCTTCATAAACAGCAAATGCAGTTCCTAAGTTATTTACGACACATCCAAGCTCTATCGGAAGTTTACCCGAAGGAACTTCTTTTGCCAATAAAGCGTTAATTAATTGTTTTTCAGCACCTTGAGGATACATTACCTTTAAAGCGTAAATCTCAATACCTTTAAAATCTTTTGCAAGTTTTGCAAGGTGTTCAAATGCATCAATTTTATTAGCCTCAATACCAACTAAGGCTTTTTCAACGCCTAAAGCCTTTTTCAATATTTCGATACCAATAAGTGTTTCCAAGCCTTTTTCTAACATCAACCTATGGTCAGAAGTTAGCATAGGCTCACATTCGACAGCATTAATGATGAGATAATTAGGCTTTTTATCTTTAGGAATCATGTATTTGATATGGGTTGGAAAAGTAGCACCACCTAAACCAACAATCCCCATATCTTTAATTTTTTGAACAATTTCTTCTGATGTAAGATTACATTCTCTAATGATAGTATCTGTTCTGTCAATACTTTCTTCCCACTCATCTCCTTCTACATCAATAATAATAGCAGGTTTTTTATATCCCGAAACATCTACAACATTATCTATTTTATTAACCTTGCCTGATACAGAACTATGAATATTACTACTAATAAACGATTCACCCTTAGCAATAAGCTGTCCTATTTTCACAATATCTCCCTTTTGAACTATCGGCACAGAAGGAGCGCCAAGACTTTGTGAAAGAGGAATCATAACTTGATTGGGAACTTCAAGTGGAATAATTGAAACTCCAGCTGTTAATTTAAGTTCTTTGGGATGAACACCGCCTCTATTAAATGTTTTTAACTTTACCATTATATGTGTATATTATTACAATACATTAATTATTAATTGTTTCTTTTTCTTCAATAGTTTTTTCTTTTCTTGGAGGAAAATTAAGCTCTAAGATAGAACCTGTCGGACATTCTGTTACGCACTTGCGACAAAGTGTACATTTTTCGTCGTCTATATAAGCAAGAAAATTTTCTAATGTTATTGCATCATGAGGGCATGCTTTAACGCATTTTCCACAGCCAATACACGCAACAATACAATTTTTGTTAGCTACAGCACCTTTTTCTTTATTGATACAACTCACAAAAATTCTTCGGTTCTTTTTACCTTTTAGTCTAATTTCGATAATTCCTCTTGGACATGCTTCAACACACTTGCCACATGCAACACATTTTTCTTCTGAAACAATGGGCAAACCAGTATCTTCATCAATAAATATTGCATCAAAAGGACATACATCGACACAATCTCCTAATCCGAGACAACCATTTGGGCATCCACTTGTGCCACTAAATAAACTATTAGCAAAACTACAACTTGTAATTCCTTCGTATAGAAACTTAGGTCTGGCATTTGAAAATGAACCACTACAACGGACAACAGCAATTTCAGACTCTCTAACTTCAGCCTTCACGCCAAGTAGAGGAGCAATTTTAGCATTTAATTCGTTTCCGCCAGCAGGACAAAACATATTGTCAAGAGAATTAGTTCTAACCACCGTCTCCGCAAACGCTCTACAGCCAGCCATACCGCAAGCACCACAGTTTGCGCCAGGCAATAACTCCTCAATTGCATCTATCAATGGAGATTCAATAACCTTGAACTTTTGACCTACATAATAAATAATTATTCCAAATAAGAAACCTATTGTTCCCAACAAAACTAATGCAGTAATAATTGAATTCACAATGAAATTATTTTAATTTTGATATGGCAAATGTATAAAATTTTTTAAAAGTAATTTATTTTTAATTGTTTCCTTATAAAAAATAAAAGGAAGGAGCCAAAAACTTAGTTTGTTCGCAATACACTTATTGATAACAATAGCATTTTGATTTACGACAAGGATTATAAATATCAAGTAAAACGACAATCAATTTATAGGAAGAATTTATCTCCAAACTTCCTAACGAACACAATAAAAAAAACAGAGACACAAAAAACTACTTAATCTTAGGTCCGGCATTTATTAATCTTTGACCTTCTTCGTTATCAGTAAAATTTTGGAAATTAGCTATAAATTTTTCTGCAAGCATTTGTGCTTGTTTGTCATATTCTTCAGGATTAGTCCAAGTGTTTTTTGGATTTAAAATGTGCGAATTTGTTCCTTTAAGTGCTTTGGGTATTAACAAACCAAACATAGGAAGCTCTTCGTACTCAGCATTTTCAAGCGAGCCATCTAATATGCCTGTAATAATTGCACGAGTATCTTTAATGCTAATTCGATTTCCAACGCCATAAGGACCTCCAATCCAGCCTGTATTAACGAGATAAGCAGTAGCCCCGTGTTGTTTCATTTTTTTTGCTAATTCTTGAGCATAAACAGTTGGATGCAATAGCAAAAATGCTGCTCCAAAAGCTGAAGAAAAAGTAGGCATAGGTTCTTTTATACCTCTTTCGGTTCCGGCTAATTTTGAAGTGAAACCACTTAGAAAATAGTACATTGCCTGATCTTGAGTCAGTTTAGCAACCGGAGGTAAAACTCCAAAAGCATCGGCGGTTAAGAAAATAACTTTTTTGGGGTGAGTACCCTTAGAAACTGGAGTAACAACATTTCTAATATGATATAAAGGATAAGAAACACGAGTATTTTCTGTTTTCGTGCTATCATCAAAATCAATTTCACCTGTTTTAGAATCATACACAACATTTTCTAAAAGAGCATCGCGTTTAATTGCCTGATAAATGTCAGGTTCTTTATCTTTATCAAGATTGATGCATTTTGCATAACAACCACCTTCAAAATTAAAAATACCTTCATCGTCCCAACCGTGTTCGTCATCGCCAATTAAAAACCTTTCGGGATCAGCAGAAAGCGTAGTTTTTCCTGTACCTGAAAGTCCAAAAAAGATTGCAGTATCACCATCTTTCCCCATATTAGCCGAACAATGCATAGAAGCAATTCCTTTCAATGGTAAAAAGTAGTTCATTACAGAGAAAAATCCTTTTTTTATTTCTCCGCCATACCACGAACCTCCAACAACAGCCATTTTATCTTTTAAATTAAATGCAACAAAAACTTCACTATTTAGATTTTGCTCTTTCCATTGTGGATTATCTGCCTTGCAAGCATGAAGCATAACAAAATCAGGTTTAAAGTCTTGCAGTTCTTCTGTTGTAGGTCTTATGAACATGTTTTTCACAAAATGTGCAGCCCATGCAACTTCAGTAATAACCCTAATCTTTAGTCTAGTATTTACATTTGCACCAACAAATGCATCCATAACATAAAGTTTTTTGCCACTCAATTGTTTTTGTCCAATTTTTAATAAATGATTCCAAACATCTATGCTTATTGGTTTGTTGTCAGAACTTTTGCGTTCTTTTGAAGCCCACCAAACATTTCCAGCATTTTCTTCCTCATAAACAATATATTTATCTTTAGGTGAACGACCTGTAAACACTCCTGTATCAACAGCAACTGCTCCAAGATTAGTTTCAAAACCTTGTTCGTATCCTTCTAATTCCTCTGAGGTTTCATGTTGATATAACTCCTCGTAAGAAATATTGTAATAAATATGTTCTGCTTGCTCAATACCATACGATACTAAATCAATTTTTTGTTTTTTATTGCTTTCCATAGATATTTTATATTTATTTATGTGCAAAAATAAGGAGTTTTATCAAAATACTTATAATATTAAAAAAAATATGTAGGTTTGAACTTTTAATTTAAACATTGTCTCGTCCTAACATAGCGTTACACTAAAAACAAACATTATGAAAATAAACAA
>CAZKDV010000034.1:0-22296 GCA_964551645.1 uncultured Bacteroidales bacterium
TCTATAAGCAAGAATGACATATAACAATAAAATAACCAAACCTCCTATAATTCCATATTCTTCAATTAAAAGGGCGTATATATAATCTGATTCAATGTTTTTTAAAAAAGTTTTTTGTGTACAATTGCCCGGTCCTTGTCCAAAAACGCCTCCCATAACTATTGCTGTTCTTATTTTTTGCGAATCATCATATTGTTGTTTATCTGGCATAACAAAAGCAGCTATTCTATTTTTTAGAGTACTTGTTCTATTTTGACTTGGAGATATTATTTTAGAAGTAGCATGGAACAATAGGAAAAATGCAACAAGTACCAATAAAAATTTTCCAAATACCTTGTACGAAATACCTGCAAAAAGCATCATTAGCAAAGGAATAACCATAACCATTAAAGCAACAGTATTACTATTTAAAGCAATTAAGGCAAGAACAATGATTATCGGCAATAAAATAGGTTTAATCATAGATTTAAAATTATCTAAAATATCATTTTTCACCACCAATATTCTTGACAGATATAATATTAAAGCAACCTTAACAAAGTCAGATGTCTGAAAAGACATATTTATTATAGGTATTGACAACCACCTGCGAGCAGAAGATCTGTCAGGTCCGAAAAATAGTGTTATTAACAATAATACGATTCCAAAATATAATAGTAATTGTGCTATCCTCGAAAACTTTGTATATTTTATTTTATGAACTAAAAACATTAGAGATAAACCAGAAATCAAAATTACTAATTGGTTCAGCACGCTTAAAAATGGATTTATTTGTTTGCTCCCAAATGCGTTAATAGATGACACACTATAGACAGCAACTAAAGAAACAATGGATAGCATTACAGCAACAGTCCATATTACTTTATCTCCCTCAAAATAAGATAGCATTTTTTTTAACATTTTATCTACTTATTTATAAATTTTTGACCGATATTTTAAATTGATTTCCTCTATCTTCATAATTTTCGAATATATCAAAACTTGCACAAGCAGGTGCTAACAAAACAGTTTCTCCCTGCTCTCCAATTTTATATGCTTTATTAACTGCATCCCACATATTATCTACTTCAACTATCATTGGCACTATTCCTTTAAATGTTTTTTTCAATATTGTATTATCTGCACCTAAACATACAATGGCTTTTACTTTTGACTGAACCATACTAAACAAAGGAGAATAATCATTCCCTTTATCCAATCCACCTGCTATCCAAATTATTTTCCCCTTTACACTCTCTAAAGCAAACCAAGCAGAATTAACATTAGTTGCTTTTGAATCATTAATAAATGTAATGCCGTGTATTTCTGCAACATACTCAAGTCGATGTTCTGCATTTACAAAATCACTTAAACTTGCTTGAATATATTTACTTTTTATGTCAAGGAGTCTGCTTGCTATTGAAGCAGCCATCGAATCATTCAGATTATGTTTGCCTTGCAATGCCAATTCTTTTATACTCATAATAATTTCTGAATTATTAATTTTTACTACTAAATGTTCTTTATCAATAAATGCACAATTATCAGCATCAATCTTGTTTAGAGAAAAAGGATAATGCTTAAACTGTAAATTTTGTTCGTTTTTTTGTATATAGTTCTTTATATTTTCATCATCTGCGGAATAAATAAAAGCATCTGTAGATGTAAGGTTTTGGGCAATCCTAAACTTACTTGCAATATATTTCTCCATCGAATATTCATACCTATCCAAATGGTCAGGAGTGATGTTTAACAAAACTGCAATTTTGGGAGTAAATTGATAACAATTATCTAACTGAAAACTACTTAGCTCTACAACATAAACATCATAAGATGAAGTTGCTATTTGATATGCAAAGCTATTTCCGATATTTCCTGCAATGCCTACATTATAACCGGCATTTTTTAATATATGATGAGTTAAAAGAGTTGTAGTTGTTTTGCCATTTGTTCCTGCTATTGCAATAATTGGAGATTTAGTATAGCGATATGCAAATTCAATTTCTGATATTATTGAAATTTGATGCCTCAAAATAGTTTGAATAATTTCTACTTTATCGGGTATTCCGGGACTTTTAATAACTTCATCTGCTTTCAATATTTTTTCAGTAGTATGTTTTCCCTCTTCAAATGCAATTTGATATTTTTTTAATATTTCCTTGTATTTCGGAGTAATTTGCTTACTTTCAGACAGAAATACATCATACCCTTGAACTGATGCCAACACAGCAGCACCTGTTCCGCTTTCGCCTCCACCAAGTATAACAATATTTCTTTTTGACATTACTATCTGATTTTTAGAGTTATTATAGTAAGCATTGCCAATGCTATGCTTACAATTAAAAAACGCATAACTATTTTCGGTTCTTTATATCCTTTCTTTTGAAAATGATGATGCAATGGTGAACACAAAATAAGTCTTCGTCCTTCACCATACTTTCGTTTTGTGTACTTAAAATAACTTACCTGTATTATTACTGAAAGACTTTCGACAAAAAATACCCCACACAATATCGGTAGCAATAGCTCCTTTCTAATTAAAATTGCAAAAACCGCAATTATTCCACCCAAAGCCAAACTTCCTGTATCTCCCATAAACACTTGAGCAGGATAAGTATTGAACCACATAAACCCTACACAAGCACCAACAAATGCACTAATAAATATTACTAATTCCCCGCTATTTGGGATATACATTATATCAAGATAATTAGCAAAAACAAAGTTGCCCGACACCCAAGCCAATATTCCCAAACTAACTCCCGCAATTGCTGAAGTTCCTGTTGCTAAACCATCAAGCCCATCTGTTAAGTTGGAACTATTGGAAACTGCGGTTATAATAGCAATTACTGCTAATATGACAATAATCCATACATATTTTCCGGCTTTAGGATGAATCCAATCAATTAGCTTTACATAATCAAATTCGTTATTTTTCAAAAATGGAATAGTTGTTTTTGTAGATTTTGAAGATTCATGAAAATTTATATTTACTTGCTCGCTGCCATGCAATTCGCTAACTTTCTCAATATTATCTTTTGAAGAAAAATCTTTTAATCTGACTTGAACATCTTCGTGAAACACTATTGCCAAGCCAATTATTATGCCCAAACTAACTTGTCCAAGTATTTTGAATTTTCCCTGAAGTCCTTTTTTATTCTTTTTATAAACTTTAATATAGTCATCAAGAAAGCCAACAAAACCAAGCCACACGGTTGTAAGCAACATTAATATTATATAAATGTTATGAAGTTTTGCAAATAATAATGTAGGAATAACGATTGCCGCAATAATAATAAAACCTCCCATAGTGGGTGTTCCTTGTTTTTCATTCTGCCCTTCAAGTCCCAAGTCTCTTATTTCTTCACCAACTTGATTTTTTTTCAAAAAATTAATTACTCGCTTACCAATAAACAGACTTATTATTAATGAAGTTAGTGCTGCAAAAGTTGCTCTAAATGAAATATATTGAAACAATCCTGTTCCTGGTATATCATACGCTTTATCCAAATAATCAAACAAATAATAAAACATAACAATTAAATACTTAAAAATTCCATTAATACTTTTTTATCATCAAATTCATACTTCACTCCATGAATTTCTTGATACTTCTCATGTCCTTTACCTGCAACTACAATAATATCCTTATCCTTTGCAAACATACACGCTGCTTTAATTGCTTCGCGTCTATCAGATATTGTCATTGTTTTCATTTCGTCAGATTTGTTAATACCAAGTTTCATCTCATCAATAATTTTATTTGCATCTTCATATCTAGGATTATCCGATGTAAGTATTAACAAATCAGCATATTGAATAGCAATTCTTGCCATTTCAGGTCTTTTAGAAGCATCTCTATTGCCTCCAGCTCCAACAACAACTATCAGTTTTTCGTTGTGAGACCTCATACTAACGACAGTTTTTAGAATATTTTCAATTGCATCAGGAGTATGAGCATAATCAACAATTGCAAAAATTCCTTTTTTATTTTCAATCACATCAAATCTACCTTCCACATGTGTCAATAAACTCATTTGTTCAAGAACTTCAATATCACTAAACCCTAACTCAATAGCTGTTCCGTAAATAGCAAGCAAATTATACGCATTAAATTCTCCCCTCATTCTAAAATGAACATCATGTCCATTGATCCTCATTTGAAGTCCTTCAATTGAGTTTTCAACTATTAATCCTTTGTAATCAGTTACTTTTTTCAATGAGTAGTATTTTTTTCTACTCTTAGTATTTTGCAACATATATTGACCATTTGTATCGTCAAGATTGCTTAATGCAAAAGCAGAAGAAGAAATTTTATCGAAAAAATATTTTTTCACATCTCTATATTCAGCAAAACTTGAATGATAATCTAAATGATCATGTGTTAAGTTTGTAAAAATTGTTCCCGTAAATTCAACACCTTCAATCCGATTCTGAATAACAGAATGTGAACTCACTTCCATAAAACAATAGCTACATCCTTCTTCTACCATTTTATGCAATAAAGATTGAATTGTTATTGCATCAGGCGTTGTATGCTTAGTTGGTATTATTGTTGCCCCAATTCTATTTTCAATAGTAGATAATAATCCTACTTTAAATCCCATATTTGTAAACAAGTGATACAACTGTGTTGCTATTGTTGTTTTTCCGTTAGTTCCTGTTACTCCAACTACTTCAATATTTGTTGAGGGATGATTAAAAAATGCAGATGCTAAATGTCCTAGTGCAATTGAAGTATTTTCAACTTCTAAGTATGTAATTCCCTCTTCAATTTTTGATAAAGAATCAGCTACAATAACTGTAGCTCCTTTTTCAATTGCTTTTTCGATAAAATCATGTCCATCAAATTCAACTCCTCTTATTGCAACAAAAATCATATTATTTTCTATGGTGCGCGAATCTATTGAAATTGCTTTCACATCTCTGTCGGCAGTTCCAATTAATCTTTTATACTTACATGACGAAATAATATGACTCAATTTCATATCAACTATTTTGCTTTTAAGGTTAAATGAATATGTTTTTTATTAATATTTTCAATTTTTGTATTTGGAGCAATTGATTGATGCTTAACCAAACCTCTTCCGCTAACAGACACAGTCAAACCAAATTTTTCAAGCAAATAAATAGCATCTTTAACATTCATCATTCTTACATCGGGAATAGTATTCATCTGGAAGGATTCATTGTTTAATTTTGGATTCGTGCTTTGTGAAAATGTAATCCACTCGGCTTGAGGCATTTTCAAAACTGATGCATTATTAAATAATGATGGGGCGAGTATTTCTAAAGATGCTCTCCTTGTTTTGTGTATTAGTGGATATATGTTGTTCAAATCTATTTCAACTTCTTCATTAGGTTGTATTTCTGGACTTGTAGCATATATTATTTCAACTATTTCTTTAAAAACTGGCAAAGCTACGCTTGCACCATAAATTGATTTTTTAGGTTTGTTTACAACAACTATACAAGAATATTTTGGACTGTCAACAGGAAAAAACCCAGCAAAACTAGCATTATACGCATTTTTACCATATCCTCCTTTTTCTGATATAGCAGCAGTGCCTGTCTTGCCTCCTACTTTGCAAGGTAATCCTTTCAAGCCTTTAGCTGTCCCATTTTCAACTACACCATGCATTAAATCTTGAAGAGTTTTAGCTGTTTCAGGTTTACAAATGCGATGATGCAAAATGACTGGTAAAAACTTCTCAATTGTATGTTCTCCGTCCTTTATTTCTTTTACAAATAGCGGTCTCATTAATTTGCCATTATTAGCAATTGCATTGTAATAAGCTAATAATTGAAGAGGAGTAATACTAACACTATAACCATACGACATTGTTGCCAATCTAGATTCAAGACAATCCTTTTTATTATTATTTATTATCATAGTAAGCTCTCCAACTATATCAATTCCAAGTTTTTTTGTTAGCTTGATGGCAATCAATTTATTGACATATTTCATCGGATTACTTAAATATCTAGCCAAAATTAATTTTGTAGTACCTATATTAGATGAATGCTCAAATACTTCCCTTGCATTTATTATTCCAAGAGGATCGCTGTCTTTAATTGTATCTTTCCCTTTACACAATGTATATATTCCGTTTCCAGTATCAACAAGTTCATTTAAGTCTAAATTATTATCCTCAAGCATAATCATCATTGCAAAAGTTTTAAATGTTGAACCCGGTTCGTATCTATGACTTATTGCTTTGTTTACTTTCTCTTGATATGTACTGTCCGATATTTCAAGATTAACCATTGCTTTAACTTCGCCTGTTTCCACCTCCATTACAATTGCACAACCCCAATCTGCTTGTTGATTTATAAGTTGCTTCTTTAGTGCATTATGTGCAACTTGCTGAATTCTAGTATCTATTGTAGCCACAACATCAAGTCCTTCTCTTGGAGGAATTATATAATCTTCATTTTTAGGAACATAAACTCCTCTTGCTACTCTTTTTTCTATTCTCTTGCCATCTATTCCTGATAAATAATTATTATATGCAGCTTCAATCCCAATTTTAGTAGAATGTTCACGATAATGACCTATTAAACGAGAAGCAATATCACCATACAACTTCACTCTCTCTAAATAGTCTTCTGCAATTAAGCCTCCTCCATTTCTGCCTTTTTTAAACAAAGGAAAAGTTTCTAATAATTTTAATTCTTTATATTCCACTTTTGCAAACAAAGGTTTGTACTGAATTGAGTCTCTCCTAATTTCTTTGAATAATTTTAAATATTGCTCTTTCGTTTTTACGGGAAAATGTTTTGCCAAATAATAAGCTAAACTATCGCTATATAAATTGAAATCATTGTCTGATACATTCGTAGGGCTTAAATCCAATGCTATTTTGTACACTGGAACGGAAGCTGCCAGTATTTCTCCATCACAAGAAATAATACTTCCTCTATTAACTTTAATATTCGTTTCTTTTTCAATTTGTTGCAATGCTGTAACTGTCAGTTTTTTTTCTTCTTCCACAAATTGTTCTTTTATGTTGAAATACACCAATTTAAAAATCACTATGAATGCAGAAAGCAATAATAAATAATAAAATATTATTGCTATACTAAACTGTTTATTTGCTTTTTGACCATTCATGATTTTGAGGAAGAATTATTTATTTACATATTATTTTATAAGGAGGTATTTTTGATTCTTGAAAATCTCCTTCATCTATTAATTTGAGCATATTATCACTAAGCGAAATATCAATCAATTCTTTTTTTGACAATAAATGTTGATGTCGTAACTCAATAATGCTTAATCTGTTTTTTTCAATTTCATTTGCTGTTTTATTTGTATTATGATTTAACCACATGTATATAAATGCCAGAAGTACTAAAAAAATAAAAAATGGAACTTGCTTCTGAAATGATTCTTTCACAAGAATACTTCCATCAATCACATCTTCAACTCCTTCTTTTACATTCCGGAATAAAGGAAAAGAAGTTTTTTGTTTTTTTTCTCCTCTTTCCTTTTTTGAGTTTCTCAATACTTTTTGATTTTTTTTCTTTTTTAATATCATAATCCGAAACATTTATATTTTAATAGCCGCTCTTAGTTTTGCACTTCTCGCACGGCTGTTTTCATTTATTTCTTTTTCTGATGATATAATTGGTTTTTTTGTTAGAACAGAAAAATATTTTTTCTGATTTCCAAAAAAGTCTTTTTCTACTATACCTTCAGTATTTCCAGTTTTTAGAAAATTTTTAATTATTCTATCTTCAAGGGAATGATAGCTAATAGCAACAAAACGACCTCCCGGCTTTAACAACTCCTTTGCTTGCTCGCACATAGCTTTTAAAGTTCCTAACTCATTATTCACTTCTATTCTTAATGCCTGATATACCTTTGAAAAGAAAGCATATTTTTTATGTGAAGGAATATACTTTTCGAGTATCGAATTTAAATCTCCAACCTTATAAATAGGATTGCTAAGTCTAGCTTTTACAATACCATCGGCAATTGTTTTTGAAGACCTCAATTCGCCATATTTTGAAAATATCTCAGTTAAGCTCTCTATGCTATATTGATTAAGAATATCTGCTGCTGTATTTGTCAGTAAAGAAGACATTCTCATATCCAAAGATTCATTGGGATAATGATAAGAAAAGCCTTTTTCTGGTGTGTCAATTTGAAAAGAGCTAACTCCCAAATCTGCAATCAAACCATCAATTTCAGCATAATTATAGTATATCATATAGTTTTTCAACTGGGCAAAATTTTGATTTACGAATACAAATCTTTCATCTTCGATAACATTTGCAATAGAATCAGCATCTTGGTCAAACCCAAATACTTTACCTTTACTTGATAATTTTTCCAGTATTGCTTTAGTATGTCCACCACCACCAAATGTAACATCTACATATATCCCGTCAGGGTTAATATCTAGATAGTATATGGATTCATCAAGCATTACCGGTGTATGATAAAAAGCCATCTTACTATTATGTTGTCCTATTACCTAATATTTTTTGTACCATTTCACTTAGTTTTGGCATATTGGTTGAAATAAATTCCTCATAAACATCTTTGCTCCAAATTTCTATGTATTTCTTTTTAGAAGCCAAAACAATATCTTTTTCAATTTTACTAGCAATAAGTAAGTCTTTGGGGATTAAGATTCTGCCAACATCATCAATATTTACTTCTTTCACACCATGCATTAATAATGTTATTAAATCATTAGTTTCTTTGTCAAATTGGTTCATTCTGTCAATTTCCTCACTAAACTTTCTCCACTCATCCATAGGATATAACTCCAAAGAAGTATTGTAAATACTTCGCTTGATAACAAAACCTTCATTGATATCAGAAGATAATTGCTTCTTCATCACCGAAGGGAACAAAAATCTGCCTTTGCTATCAAGCTTTTGTTCGAAATATCCAATTAACATAATAACATTACTTATAACTAATAGAAAATTATACAAAACTACCACTTTTTCCCACAAATTACCACTTTATGATTAAAATTTTTTAAATTTTTCATTAATTACTAATTATCAGTATTTTACATTAATATTTTTTTATACTTTAATTCATTTTTATACTATTTTTCTTGTAAAACATTATTTTTCTATTATAATAATGACTTAAAAAAACTCTATCAACATTATTTTGATATATTTTTGTGTCAAAAAAAACATATAAGTTTGCAAAAATTTAATATGTCGAAACACATACAAAAAATTATAGTCTTTTTAATAATTCATATTCTATTTATGGTTTCTTGCACAACAAACCATAACAATAAAATAGAAGAGAAAGCGAAAAAACATACCGAAATAGCTGTTATTCCTGATAATCGGGCGATTGCTGAATTATCAATTGATGGAGATGATATTATGTATGAAATGACTTTATATTTATTTCAACAGTTTTCCCAAAATTATCCTAATGCAAAAGGGCAAATTGCATTTTCATCTTCTTCAAATGCCATTGAAAAACTTAAAAGAAATGAAATTGATATTGTAATGTCTGCTTGCAATTGTAGTTATATCAAAGACATTGAACTTGAATGTATTCCGATTGCTAAAGATTTTTTAACCTTGATTGTAAACTTCAATAATATTGCACTTCAACAACTTGCACTTCACGGATTATCTCGAAATAGCTTACAAAAAATATATTTCAATCAAATTACCGAATGGAACTCGCTTAGCTCTAACAAAGACGATATTCAACCTATTGCAAAATATTTACCCAATAAAAATTCAGGAGCAATTAACCACATATCTACTTTCTTAAATGCATATTCTAAAAAAATGAAAGCAATTAATACAACTACTGAACAGGAATTACTAGCAAATATTTTAAATATTCCTATCTCAATCGGATTTTGTAGTCATACTATAAGCTATGATCCACAGTCTAAGTTGCGTAGGCAAGGCATTTACATTATTGGAATAGACTATAATAATAGTGGTACATTAAACGATGAAGAATTAATTTATGACGAACTAAGCGACCTCAAAAAAGCAGTAAAAAAAGGTGAAGCACCAAGCGAATTAGTTAGAGAACTTAGTTTTTTATATAATCCAAATTCAGAAAAGATTGAGGACATTAAACTTTTTATTAATTTTGCAAAGCAAAATCAAAAATCATTATTAGAAAAATTTAATTTTTTTGATATTAACTAATATTTCTTAACACTAAAATTTAAAATCACCTTATGAAAAAAGTTATTTATTTATCAGCTATTATTGCTATTTTAGGATTAGCATCTTGTAAATCTGGAAAACAAACTTCTCTGAAACTTGAAAATAGTATTGATACTGTAAGCTATATTCTTGGAGCAGACATTGCTCACAGTTTAAAAGAAAATGGAATTGAAGTTAATTTAGAAAAGTTTGTTGCTGGTTTTGAAAATAAAATTAACGACACAGATACTATTTTTACTGCTGAGGAAATTAGAACTATAATGACAAAATTCCAACAAAATTTACAACAAAAACAAGAAGAAACCATGAAACAAGAATCAGAAAACAACAAAATGAAAGGCGAAGAATTTCTTGCTACAAACAAAACACAAGCTGGAATTAAAACAACAGCATCTGGATTGCAATACAAAGTAATTAGAGAAGGTAGCGGTCCAAAACCAACAGCTACTTCAAATGTTACTGTGCATTACGAAGGAAAATTGATTGATGGAAGCATTTTCGACTCATCTTACGAAAGAGGCGAACCTATAACATTTGGATTAAATCAAGTTATTCCAGGTTGGACAGAAGGATTGCAATTAATGAATAGCGGAAGTGAATATCAATTATTTATCCCATCAGATTTGGGCTATGGCGATAGAAATATTGCAGGAATACCTGGTGGTTCTGTTCTAATCTTCAAAGTTGAATTATTATCTTTTGAATAGAACTTATTCGTTTATACCAATATTCCTATTAAGCCTTTGTGCTTTTGAAAAACAAATAAAATTTGTTTAATTTCACGAAATTGATAGCGATATTTACTTAAATGATTATCAAGTAAGTATCGCTATCATTATTTATAAATCTATGATACTGCAACAAAAGATATTAAGATTGTAAAAAAACAATCTGCAACATTTGCGACCCCTTTGGGGTCGTACAAAATATCATACACATCAATTTTATATATCTACGATGCCTACGGCATCGAATGAGGACTGAGCAAATTGATATTTTAATGTAAATATTCGCAATATCATGACAAAATACAATAATCTTGAGAACTAATAATACAAAACATCTGCGACCTTTAAGGGTTGTACAAAACAATACTACCATTATCGGCATCGAATGAGAACTGAGCAAATTGGTATTTTAATATAAATGTTCACAATATCACGACAAAATACAATGATTTAGGGAAAAAATTATGCAAAACATCTGCGACCTTTAAGGGTCGTACAAACCGCTATCATCGTTGCTATAAAACTATGATGCCGTAGGCACCAACTCTTTATTTAGCGTTATAAACAATAAAGCCCGAAACATCTGTCGGGCTTTATGATGATATATTTTAAAAACTCAAATTTATTGTTTTATATTCGGAAGTTCAAATCCATAACCTTTTTTCTTATCAATTGCTTTAAGAACAAAGCCTAATATTAAGGCTACAACTTTAAGTTTAATTTTGCATAACTGTAAACTTGTATAAAATTGTTAACAATGATTGAATGAAATTTATAGAGTCAAGCCAACTTAAATACTATGCAAAATGGAATTTCTTAAGTCATTAAGGTTTGCCTCTTCCCTTGGCAGAAAGAAAAGCGGCTCTAACAAGTATACTTATACTGGCAGTTCAAAAACTGAAGAAATAGATATTCAGCTTTTTAAATACAAAAAAGAAGAATATAATGAAATTAAAAGCATCATACCTAACAACATTGCTTAAGCCTTATTGATAGTAGTGATATACTACTTACTTCTCTTGAAAGTGCAACAAACCTCTTTTTTTCATTACAAGGTTATCGGATGAATCAAGTAATGAAAACTCTGACAGTTGTTGGCACTATATTTATTCCACTAACTTTCATAGCGGGCATTTACGGAATGAACTTTAAATATGTGCCTGAACTTGAGTGGCAATATGGCTATGTTGAGATATGGATAATAATAATTATTATAATGTTTCTTGTGATACTAATATATATCAAGAAAAAAAATGGTTTTAAAATAAAATGAGAAAAGCATCAATTATTTTTTATTCAACAAAAAAATATTATCCATATTTAAAAAAAAGTTTAATTTTGCAACATATAAAAATAGAATGAAACGCACTATGTTACATCATCACCATCATTGTTTATTCGCCCAGGCGAGGCAATAGTGGTATTTTATAACATAAAATGATATTACAAAAAACCCGCCTAGTTTACACAGGCGGGTTTTTTGTTTTTTATAATTTAATCTAACCTGACATACAAATGAATAAGTTAAAAATTGCAATTCAAAAAAGTGGGCGACTAAGCGAACAATCGCTAGCCATTTTAGAAAAATGTGGCATCAAAATATCTAATGATGTCCGAAAACTTAAAGCCGAGGCTAAAAACTTTCCTATAGAAATTCTTTTTTTGCGTGATGACGATATTCCACAATATGTGGAACAAGGAGTTGCAGATATTGGGATATTAGGGCAAAACGAAGTTTGGGAAAAAGACAAAAAAATTAGCGAAATTGAAAAACTTGGATTTGCTAGCTGTAAACTTTCTTTAGCTATCCCTAAAGATGAAGACTATGACGGGATCAATTATTTTCAAAATAAAACAGTTGCCACTAGCTATCCCAAAATTCTTCGCAAGTTTTTTGATGAAAAAGGAATAAAAGCCAACATTGAAGAAATTGGAGGCAGTGTTGAAATAGCAACGGGAATTGGTTTAGCTGATGCCATATTTGACATTGTTAGCACTGGAAGCACATTGTTGATGAACGGCTTGAAAGAGGTGGAAATAGTAGCTAAAAGCGATGCCGTGCTTATTGCAAGCCAATCATTAGATGAAGAAAAGCAAAATATCTTAAATAGATTGCTTTTCCGAATTAAAGCTGTAAAAAACGCTTATGAAAATAAATATATATTACTGAATGCTCCCAACTCAGCTATAGAAGATATATGCAAAATATTGCCCGGTATGAAATCGCCTACTATATTGCCTTTAAAAGAGCAAGGTTGGAGTAGCTTGCATTCGGTAGTCAAAGAAGACGAGTTTTGGAGCATAATAGATCAATTGAAAGAAAATGGGGCTCAAGGTATCTTAGTTGTTCCAATTGAAAAAATGATAGTATAAGTTCATATTTAAGCAAACATAATTCTTATTTTTTTTACAAAAAACTAAATGAATACAATAAAATATCCAGCTCCTAAAGAATGGGTAAAACTAGTGCAGCGACCTATTGTTGAGCAAGATAAGTTATTTGCTTTAGTTAATCAAATTTTTGCAGAAATACAAAAAAATGGAAACAAAGCTGTGCTGAAATACAGTAGCTTTTTTGACAAAACCAAAACAAAAAATATTGAAGTAGATGCAAAGCAGATAGCCAATTCGAAGAGGAATATACCAAAGAAGCTACAAACCGCAATACACATAGCAAAAAATAACATTGAAGTATTTCATGCTACACAGCGAGAAAAAAAACAAGTAGTAGAAACCACTAAAGGGGTAAAATGTTGGCGAGAAAATCGTGCAATTGAAAAAGTTGGAATTTATATTCCCGGAGGCTCTGCTCCATTGTTTTCAACTGTTTTAATGTTAGGTGTTCCTGCTAAATTAGCTGGATGCAAAGAAATTATTTTGTGTACGCCTCCTGCTGAAAATGGAAGTATCAACCCTGCTATATTGTTTACGGCTAACTTAGTTGGGATTACCAAAATTTTTGTAGTAGGTGGCATCCAAGCAATAGGTGCTATGACATTTGGAACTGAAACAATCCCAAGGGTAGATAAAATTTTCGGACCAGGAAACCAATATGTTACAATAGCTAAGCAAGTTGCCCAAAATTTTGGAGTTGCTATTGATTTGCCCGCAGGACCTAGTGAAGTATTGATAATTGCAGACGATTGTGCAAAACCAAAGTTTATTGCTGCCGACTTACTTTCACAAGCCGAACACGGGAATGATAGTCAAGTGATATTATTATCAAATAACGAAGCAATAATTGAGCAAACAATGCTTGAAATTAATGTACAAATAAAAAAATTACCTCGAGAAAACATTGCAGAAAAAGTACTAAAAAACAGTAAAGCCATATTATTAAACAGTATTGACGAATGTGTAGAATTTAGCAATAGCTACGCCCCTGAGCATTTGATTATGGCAGTGAAAAATTACGAAAAATACATTGATAACATTTGCAATGCTGGTTCGGTTTTTTTAGGAAATTATAGTTGCGAAAGTGCTGGAGATTATGCTAGTGGCACAAACCATACACTTCCAACAAATGGATATGCGCGCAATTATAGCGGAGTCTCACTTGATAGTTTTATTAAAAAAATCACTTTTCAAGAACTAAGTAAGGAAGGCATTAAAAACATCGGAACAGCAATAGAAACAATGGCAGAAGCAGAGCATTTGATAGCTCACAAAAATGCAGTAACAATTCGACTAAACGAAACAATATGAATAGTATAAAAGAACTCATACGCCCAAACATACTTGCATTAAAACCATATAGCAGTGCTCGAGATGAATTCAAAGGCAAAGAAGGGATTTTTTTAGATGCAAACGAAAATTCATTTAATACCCATACTTCCCACAAAAGTAAACTCAATCGTTATCCCGATCCTTATCAAAAATCATTAAAGGAAAAACTGTCTTTATTAAAGAATATCCCGCCTCAAAATATATTTATTGGCAATGGAAGCGATGAGGTTATTGATTTGGTATTCCGAATTTTTTGTGTCCCCAAAAAAGATAAGGTAATTGTTTGCCCTCCAACATACGGCATGTACGAAGTGTCTGCAAATATCAACGATATAGCTACAATTCCAATTCAATTAGAAGAAAACTTTCAGCTTAACATAAAAAAGATTTTACAAGCAAACGCTAAAGTGTTGTTTTTGTGCTCTCCCAATAATCCTACGGGGAATAGTTTAAACGATATTGAAAGCATAATTCAAAGTTTTAAAGGTATAGTATTTGTAGATGAAGCATATATTGATTTTAGCGAAAAAATATCGCTACTTCAAAAGGTAAACGACTATCCAAATTTAATTATTTCTCAAACTCTGAGTAAGGCTTGGGGTAGAGCTGCTATTCGAATTGGAATTGCTTATGCAAGCTCAGAAATTATTTCATACTATAACAAAGTCAAACCTCCTTACAATGTGAGCAAAATCAATCAAATTGAAGCTGTCAAAACTCTTGATAACATTGATGTATTTTCAAAAAACAAACAAATTATTTTAGAACAACGCTCATGGCTGATTGATCAACTTGCAACTATCAATATTATAGAGCAAGTTTACCCTAGTGATGCTAACTTTATATTAGTGAAAACGAAAAATGCCAATGCTATTTATCAAAAACTTGTAGAAAATAAAATTGTTGTCCGAAATCGCCATTCTGTGATTGAAGATTGTTTAAGAATTACTGTTGGCAAACCTTCTGAGAATATAAAACTTATAAAAATATTAAAAAACATTAAAATATGAAAAGGATTTTATTTATTGACAGAGATGGCACATTAGTTCTTGAGCCATCAATAGATTCCCAACTAGATAGCTTAGAAAAACTTGAATTTTATCCAGGAGTGTTTCGAAACTTGTCGCGTATTGCCAATGAGTTGGATTACTTATTGGTTATGATTACTAACCAAGATGGATTAGGAACAGATTCTTTTCCCGAAAGCACATTCTGGTCCGTTCACAATAAAATCGTTCAAGCATTAAAAAATGAAGGTATTGAATTTCACGAAATTTTAATTGACAAATCGTTTCCTCATGAAAACTTGCCTACTCGTAAACCTGGTACTGCCATGCTAACCCACTATTTGAAAGGTAATTATGATTTAGAAAACTCTTATGTAATTGGAGATAGGCTAACTGATGTGCAACTTGCTAAAAATATTGGATGCAAAGCTATTTTTATTGGCGAAAGATATTGCACAGAGGCTGAGCTAAGTACAACTTCTTGGGCTACTATTTACACATTGCTAGCTTCCAACTGCCGAAAAGCACAAATAAAACGAAACACAAATGAAACAAAAATTTCAATTGAAATAAATTTAGATGGTTCAGGAAAATCATTGATTAATACAGGTTTAGGTTTTTTTAATCACATGTTAGAGCAAATTGCTAAACACGGCAACATAGACTTGTCTATCCATGTAAAAGGCGATTTGCATACCGACGAACACCATACAATTGAAGATGTTGCTATTGCTTTGGGTAAAGTGTTTTTACAATCATTAGGATCTAAAAAAAGTATCGAACGCTACGGATTTTTATTGCCTATGGACGACTGTTTAACACAAGTGGCTATTGACTTTGGAGGCAGACCTTATCTAGTTTGGAATGCCGAATTTAAACGCGAAAAAATTGGAGACATGCCTACTGAGATGTTTATGCACTTCTTTAAATCATTTAGTGACAATGCTAAATGCAATTTAAATATTAAAGCTGAGGGCGATAATGAACATCACAAAATAGAAGCTATTTTTAAAGCATTCGCAAAAGCAATCAAAATGGCTATTACTAAAACAAACAACTCTACAATACCTAGCACAAAAGGAGTTTTATGATAAGTAGCTATAGTTACAAATGAATAAAAATAATGCAAAATCTATCTGGTAATAAAATAAAACTAAAAAAATGAGAATTATACCTGCAATTGATATTATAGAAGGCAAATGTGTTAGGCTTACTAAAGGAGATTATTCAACACAAAAAATTTACAATGAGAATCCATTAGAAGTAGCAAAAGCATTTGAAGCAAATGGGGTAAACTACTTACACTTGGTTGATTTGGACGGAGCAAAATCAAAACACATTGTTAATTATAAAGTATTAGAAAATATCGCAAAAAGTACATCTTTAAAAATTGATTTTGGTGGTGGAATTAAAAGCAATGAGGATGTTAGAATCGCATTTGATAACGGAGCATCTCAAGTAATAGGTGGAAGCGTAGCTGTTCAAAATCCTGAATTATTTGTAATGTGGTTAGAAAGTTATGGGAACGAAAAAATCATTTTAGGAGCTGATGCTCATAACAAAAAAATTGCTGTGCAGGCTTGGCTGAAATACTCTGAGCAAGAAGTGATAGACTTTATATGCAATTATGAAAAACAAGGAGTTAGCTATGTAATATGTACAGATATTGCAAAAGATGGGATGCTACAAGGGGCTTCAAATGAGCTATATCAAGAAATTTTACAAAAAGCAAACATCAATTTAATTGCAAGTGGCGGTGTTTCAAGCATAAGTGACCTCCTCAAGCTAAAACAAATTGGATGCGAAGGTGTTATTGTTGGCAAAGCAATTTATGAAGGTAAAATTAAAATAAATGAATTACAATTAATTTAAAATATATATCAAATGACACTAACAAAGCGAATTATTCCATGTTTGGATATTAAAGACGGTAGAACTGTAAAAGGCATCAACTTTGAAAATATCCGTGATGCAGGCAACCCTATTGAACTGGCAAAATACTATGTACAAAATGGGGCAGACGAATTAGTATTTTTAGATATCACTGCTACAATAGAGAAGCGAAAAACACTATTAGACTTAGTTGAAAAAATAGCAAAAGAAATTAATATACCATTCATAGTGGGCGGAGGAATTAGCTCTTTAGAAGATGCAAAAGCTGTCATAAAAGCCGGAGCAGACAAAATTAGTATCAATTCTGCAGCTGTAAGCAATCCAAAACTAATAAGCGAAATAGCTAACGAACTTGGCAAGCAGTGTATTGTTGTGGCAATTGACACCAAACTTGAAAATAAAGAATGGATTGTGCTTATAGATGGAGGAAAAACATCTACACCCCTTAAAGCTATTGATTGGGCAAAACAAGTAGAAAAACTTGGAGCAGGAGAAATATTACTAACATCTATGAGTAATGATGGAATGAAAAATGGCTTTGCTCTAGACATTTTAGATGCTGTTAGCCATGCTGTAAACATTCCAATAATTGCTTCAGGTGGAGCAGGCACAGAAGATCATTTTATAGAGTTATTTACAAAAACAAAAATAAATGCCGTATTAGCAGCAAGTGTTTTCCACTTTGGTGAAATTTTAATTCCGCAACTCAAAAACAATTTAAAAACAAAAAATATACCTGTGCGATGAATATTGATTTTAGCAAAAACAATGGACTTGTTCCCGCAATAGTTCAAGACAATACTAGCCAGCAAGTATTGATGTTGGGATATATGAATGAAGAGGCTTTGCAAAAAACGCAACAAGAAAAAAAGGTAACTTTTTTTAGTCGTAGCAAAAACCGCTTATGGACAAAAGGCGAAACATCAGGAAACTTCTTAATTTGTAACGACATACTAGTTGACTGCGACAATGACACCATTTTGATTAAAGCAACCACTCAAGGACCAACATGCCACACCGGAGCAATCTCTTGCTTCAAAAAGGTAACACCAAAAGGGTTTTTGTATAAATTAGAAGAAACTATTTCTCAACGTATTAGTAGCAATGAGGAAAATTCTTATACAAACAAGCTATTCAAAAAAGGGCTCAACAAAGTTGCTCAAAAAGTAGGAGAAGAAGTCGTGGAGCTTATTATAGAAGCTAAAGACAACAACGATGAGCTATTTAAAAATGAAGCAGCCGATTTGTTATATCACTTTCTAGTTTTGCTAAAAGCAAAAAATATTACACTTGAAGAAATTGAAGAAGTGTTAAAACAGCGAGCTAACAAGCCTTAGTAAACAGGAATTCTTCAAAGTTTGCAAGAAAATTTGCAAGATAATCAAACTTTAAAACCTATTTCTGAATATTTGGCAACTCAAGTCCATAACCTTTTTTCTTATCAATTGCTTTAAGAACAAAGCCAAGTATTAATGCAGCAACACCTAAAAATACTAACATTAAAAGAGGATTAGTATAATCGTAAGAAATAGCAGCTTGTTGTGAAGTCATAGTTCCATCTGCTAAAGCTTGCTCAATTTGTGGATTTGAAGACTTTAATATTTTTCCAATGAGCATTGGGAACAACCACAAGCCAATATTTTGAATCCAAAATATTAATGCATAAGCTGAACCAATTACTTTGCTATCAACTAATTTAGGAACACTAGGCCATAAAGAAGCAGGAACTAAAGAAAACGAAGCACCTAAGACTAAAATAGTAACAAAAGCTAATACTACACCCGCTACATCATTCCCTTTAAATAAAGGTAAAATGAAAGCAAATGTTAAATGGCATACTATCAATAATATTGATCCAATCATAAGCATAGATGCGGCTTTACCTTTGTTGTCAACATATTTACCAATTATTGGAGTAATACCGACAGCAAGAAGTGGGAATACTGCAAAAATTGATTCTGCTGATTGGCGTTTGTATGACATAAAGCAAAATACCACTAAAAACAAAACAGAAGCAAACAATAAAACAATCTGTTTGACTTTGCTTTTACTAAAATTACTCAAAAAAGCAGTTACTGCTACTACTAACATTACTGCATATTGAATTATTGTAACTTGATTTGATGCCCAAAAAGAACCTTCAGCAACTTCTTTAAAAGAAATATTACATTGCAACATATTTACTGCATATTTTTGAAACGGAAAGATGGCAGAGTAATATAGCACACAAAGTAATGCAACTAACCAAAATCCCCAACTTGATAAAATCGTTCCAATATCTCGTATTTTAAACGCTTCTTCCACTTCTTCTACTTCTCCGGTTTGTTCATCAAGTTTCTTATCCATGAAAAAGTAAACAACGAACATTATCAATGCTACCATTAACAAAATAAGTCCAAACGCAGCCGAACGAGAAACATCAATTGTTCCGTACATTCTTGCAAATACAGGAGAAAAAATCATACAAGTAGCAACTCCCAAACGAGCCAAAGCCATCTCCGAACCCATCGCCAAAGCCATCTCTTTTCCACGAAACCACTTAACAATACCTCTTGATACTGTAATTCCAGCCATTTCAACTCCACAACCGAATATCATAAAACCAACAGCCGATAATTTTGCTGACGCAGGCATACCTTTATAAAAAGGAGAAACTCCAAGCTCATCAAAAACTGGGATATAATTTAAGTTATTGGTA
Organism: uncultured Bacteroidales bacterium; assembly: GCA_964551645.1. Taxonomy (GTDB): domain Bacteria; phylum Bacteroidota; class Bacteroidia; order Bacteroidales; family DTU049; genus CAZKDV01. Next base: position 20,214 of record CAZKDV010000034.1, read on the forward strand.
AACCACACATCTAATGATGAGCCTATAAATGATTCTGTAATTGCATACCAATTTATTGTAGCCCCAAAAATCATCACTATTCCTGATAAAATAGCTGTAAACCGCACTCCCATTTTGTCAAGAATAATACCTGCAATAATTAAAAAGAAAATGAAAACATTTAAAAATGTTTCAGAACCAGCATAAGTTCCGAAAGCATCAGAATCCCACCCGCGAGTAGTTTCCAACAAATCTTTTATAGGCGACAATATGTCCATAAAGATATACGCGCAAAACATTGCAAATGATAATAACAACAACGCAATCCATCGTGCAGTTGCAGATTCTTTTAACGATTTTTGAATTTTTTCTGTCATAAAAATTAAGTTTAGGTCGCAAATTTATATAAAATAACATCAAGACCATAAAAAAAATATAATTAATAAAAAAATATAGTATGTTTGCAAAAATTTTTTTATAAACTTAAAATTATAATTATGTTCAAAAAACATCCAAAAGGTTTATTAGGAGCGGCTCTTTCAAATATGGGCGAACGCTTTGGATTTTACATTATGATGGCAATCCTAACATTGTTCATCTCATCTAAATTCGGATTGAGTGACACAATGACCCTTGTTATTTACTCCATATTCTACGCGTTAATATATGTACTGGCATTACTAGGTGGTGTTATTGCGGACAGAACTCGTAAATACAAACAAACTATCATGTGGGGACTTGTACTAATGTTGGTAGGTTATGTAATTATTGCTATCCCAACTCAAACCCCAGTTGCTAATATGGGACTAATGCTTGCTTTAACCTGCTTTGGACTCTTGACCATAGCTGTAGGCAATGGTTTTTTCAAAGGTAACCTTCAGGCAGTTGTTGGTCAACTTTATGACAATTCTGACTATTCGCACAAACGCGATACTGGCTTTCAAATATTTTACATGTTCATCAATGTAGGAGCAGCATTTGCTCCCCTCATCGGGATTGCCGTTCGTAACTGGTGGTTACAGAAAAATTCGTTTTTGTACGATCCTACTCTCTCAAAACTTTCTCATCAATACCTAAATGGAACTATAGAACCAATTGCTAAAGAGCGTTTTGCCGAACTTGCCAATTCTGTTAGCACGGTAACTCCAGTTTCTGATTTAACAGCTTTTGCCAATAGTTATTTAGATGTATTTACTACAGGATTTCATTATGCATTCTTAGCAGCTGCTGTTATGATGATTGTATCTATGATTATTTTCGCCGTAAACAAAAATAAACTACCTGATGCTGAAAAAAAAGAAATAAAAAAAGATGCAGCTGGAAATGCAACACAACAAGTGCAAATGGATATAAAAGAAATCAAACAGCGTATATATGCACTATTTGCAGTATTTGGAGTTGTTATTTTCTTCTGGTTTTCATTCCATCAAAACGGTGCGACACTTACTTATTTTGCACGCGACTATGTAGATTTAAGTATGATAAATATAAATCTTGGTTTTACAACCATTGAAGGAGCAGAAATATTCCAATCAGTTAATCCATTGCTTGTTGTAGCTTTAACATTCCCTGTTATTGGGCTTTTTGCTTGGCTACGCAGAAAAAACATGGAACCATCAACTCCTAAAAAAATAGCTATCGGTATGGGTATCGCTGCTCTTGCATACATATTACTAATGAGTGGCTCAATTAATTTACCAGATGCTGCTACAAGAGAAGCAATGGGAGGACTTGACAATATTATGCGTGTAACTCCATGGTTGCTTGTAGGAACTTATTTCATTTTGACTGTTGCAGAATTATTTATTAGTCCACTCGGACTTTCATTCGTGTCTAAAGTGGCACCTCCGCATTTACAAGGATTAATGCAAGGAGCTTGGTTAGCGGCTACCGCAGTCGGAAATTTACTCGTAATGTTAGGCGGATTCTTCTATGAATCGCTTCCGTTATGGGGAACATGGTTAGTATTTGTTATTGCTTGTGCTTTATCAATGACAGTTATGTTTTCAATGGTAAAATGGCTCGAAAGAGTAGCAAAATAATAAACACATGTATCGTCCTAAATAACCGTTACAGGTTTTCGATACAAAATTAATAGATTTAT